>JAOZQC010000348.1 GCA_029932425.1 Planctomycetota bacterium
CGAAGTAGTGGTACCCGTCCACCTCGCCGTAGTCGAGCCCCCGGACGATGTTCTGGTGGTTCAGGGTGACGGCGATCCGGGCCTCCCGGAGGAACCGCTCCAGGTACTTCTCCATGCCCGCCCGCTGGCGGGAGAGCACCTTGAGGGCCACCACCCGCTCCAGCGGCTCCTGGTTCGCCTTGTAGACGATGCCCGCGCCCCCCTCCCCCAGGCGCTCGAGGATCTGGTACTTCCCGATCTTCATCGCGGAGAGCTCGCGGTGCAGGGCCCGCACCCGCTCCGGGCTCAGGTAGCCCTTGCGGACGAGGATCTCCTCGAGCTTCTGCTCCACGCCCACGTCGCGCACCGTCTCCTGGATCCGCAGGCACTCCTCGACCTGGGCGCGGGTGATCCACCCCCGGTCCACGGCTTCATCCAGGAAGCGTTGCGTGCGTTCGTCCATGGCAATCCCGAACCTCGTCCTGAAACCGGCGGGAGGAGGGAACTCCCGCGGCAGGACATGATAACCCCTGGCGCCCGTATCTCTCATCCACGCGCGGGGCTTCGGAAGGCGCTTCGCGGCGGGCGGGCGCCCGGCCCCGGCCTCCCGCCCGCCCCTACCGGGCGGGACTCACGATCTTCCGGAGGTCCGCCCGGAGGACCTTGAAGTCCGGGGGCCTGGCCTTCGGGTCCCGGGACATGGCGCGCTCCACGATCCGGGCCAGGGCCGGGGAGACCTTCAGGTTCACGCGCCGGAGGGCGGGCGGATCCTCCTTCAGGATGCGGGGGAGCAGCTCGTCCCGGGTCTCGCCCTCGTGCGGCGGGATGCCGGCCAGCATGTGGTAGAGGATCGCCCCCAGGCTGTAGACGGCGGCGGGCAGGGCCGCGCCCGGGTCGGCGGGGCGGTCCGCCCCGGAGCGGAGGCGGCCGCCGGAGATGATCTCGGGCGCCACGTAGGTGAGCGTGCGCACCTCCACCTGCCGGGGGAAGGGAGGCCGGAAGAACTGCAGCTTCGCCTCGCCGGCTTCGTCCACGAAGATCTCGGAGGGGAAGAGCCGGTCCACGTACTGCCGCTGGTCCTGGGCGTAGGCGAGCCCCTCGGCCACCTGGCTCGCGATCCCGAGCGCCTCCGTGATCTTCACGAACTTCCGGCGGGAGAGGATCTCCTCCAGGGTGGAGCCGGGGAAGTACTCCATGACCACCAGGTCCACGCCGGCGTGCTCCACGAAGTCGTGGATCTGGAGGATGTTCGGATGCAGGAGCTTCGAGACGCGGCGCACTTCCTCGAGGAGTCTCTCCTTGAGCCCCGCCGCCGCCAGGGCGTCCTTCCGGAACGCGTGGAGCAGGACGTGCCGGTTCAGCGAGGGCTGGTGTCCCCGCAGGCGATGCACGGGGCCCGGCCCGGGGAGCCTTTCCGCGATCCGGATCCCGGAGATCTCCCGGCCCACCAAGTCCGAGACCACGCCGGACTCGTCCTCCTCCCGCTCCCGGGCCGGCACCTCGGCGGTGCTCGGCAGGACCGTGAAGCGGACCTGCACCTTCTTCCCCAGAGTGAAGACCTCCCCGTCCTTCAGCTCGTGGGCGTGGATCCGCTCGTCGTTCAGCCAGGTCCCGTTCCGCGAGTCGAGGTCCGTGAGCACCCACTCCTTTCCGTCGTGCTGGAGCTGGCAGTGCAGTCGGGAGACGAATCCGGAGAAGATCTGGAAATCGGCCGCCCGGGAGCGGCCGATGTTGATGGAGCGGCCCGGATCCAGACGAAAACGCTTGCGATCGGCCCCCGCGATGACTTCGAGCTCAGCCTTCATGGACGACTCCGTTCCCCGCTCCCGCCGCTCATGATATTGCTACGCGCGCGCGGGCGCAACGTGTGGCCCCCGTCCCCGGAGGCGGCTTTCCTTTTCCCTTCGCGCCCGTTCTCCCCCCGCTACAATCGCCCACCGATTCCAGCCGGAGGTCCACACCCATGAGTGCCGCCGAAGCGCCGTCCCCCCTTCCCCTCCCGCCGCCCCGCGCCGGTCTCGACGACGGGGAGGGCGAGAAGTCCTACGAGGAGAAGCTGCACGACCGCTTGATGAAGCACCGCACCCTCGTCATCTCCGAGCCCGTCTCCTCGGAGCTCACGGGGAAGATCCTGCCCCGCCTCCTCCTGCTCGAGGCGGAGGACCCGGAGGCGGAGGTGAAGGTGTTCATCAACTCCCCGGGGGGGGCGGTGGACGACGGGTTCGCGATCTACGACATGATGCGTTTCATCCGGTGCCCGGTGACCACGATCTGCGTGGGCCTGGCGGCCAGCGCGGCCACCGTGATCCTCCTGGGGGCGGACGAGGGCCGCCGCCTGGCCCTTCCCAACACCCGCCTCCTGCTTCACCAGCCCTCGCAGTCCATGCAGGGCGCGGCCTCCGACATCGAGATCTCCGCGAACGAGATCCTGAGGATCCGCGAGCGCATCAACCGCCTGCTCGTGGAGAAGACCGGCCAGACCCCGGAGCAGATCATGAAGGATCTGAACCGCGACTACTGGCTGCCGTCCGAGCGGGCGGTGGAGTACGGCCTCCTCGACCGGATCGTGACGACCACCTCGGAGCTGTGAACCTTCCCGGGATATGCTGGCCGGAGCGCCTGAACCTGGCCCGCCTTCCCACGCCCGTGGAGCCGCTTCCCCGCATCTCCGCCGAGGAAGGGGTCGAGATCTGGGTGAAGCGGGACGACCTCACGGGCACCGCTCTCTCCGGCAACAAGGTCCGCAAGCTGGAGTTCGTCCTCGCCGAGGCGAGGCGGAGGGGAGCCCGCACGGTCCTCACGTGCGGCGGGATCCAGTCCAACCACGCCCGGGCCACCGCGGTGGCGGCGGCGAGGCTGGGCCTCCGGGCGCATCTCCTGCTCCGGGTCCACGGCGCTCCTCCCCCCCGGCCGGAGGGGAACCTGCTCCTGGACCGCCTGGCGGGGGCCTCCGTGCAGACCATCACCCCCGAGGAGTACCGGCGGGCGGACGAGATCATGGCCGAGCTGGCGGCCCGGGAGTCCCCGCCCGCCTACGCCATTCCCGAGGGGGCCTCGAACGCCCTCGGCGCGCTGGGCTACGCCCTCGCCGCGGGGGAGATCGTGGAGGCGGAGAAGCGGCTCGGCCTCCGGTTCGACGCCGTGGTGCACGCGGTGGGGTCCGGGGGCACCAGCGCGGGGTTGATCCTCGGGAAGAAGGCCTTCGGGCTCGGCGCCCGGATCTGCGGCGTCAACGTGTGCGACGACGAGGCCTACTTCCGCCGGCGCATCACCGGCATCCTCCGGGAGTGCGCCGCCCGGTACGCCCCCCACCTCGGGTTCTCCGAGGAAGACGTGACGATCCTGGACGGCTACGTGGGGCCGGGCTACGCACAGAGCTCCGAGGGCGACCTCGCCGCCCTCCGCCGCCTCCCCCGCCTCGAGGGCGTCTTCCTCGACCCCGTCTACACCGCGAAGGCCTTCCACGGGATGCTCCGGGAGATCCGCGGGGGACGCCTGGCCGACTGCGGGCGGATCCTCTTCCTCCACACCGGCGGCATCTTCGGCCTCTTCGCCCGCGGAGCCGAGCTCCTCGGATAGCCCCCCGCGGCGCCGTCCCGCTCCCTCCCGCCGGTCCGGGGGCCGGAGCGCGGCCCGGGGAGGAGGGCGAGGGACCCCCGCCCGCCGCCCCGCTTCACCCCCGGCGGGGAAAACGGTGAAGCGCGGTCCCCGCCCTTACCGATGAGGCATCGGCGAGTCGATCAGCGGTGCCAGCGGGAGTCCGCATGTGTGGACCGGTCCTGACCATCTATGGAGACGTGGGCCCCGTCACGGGGGACGTCGAGCATCCCGGTGACGTCCGGATCTTCGGCTCCGTCCGGCCCGGGCGACGCGTCCGCGCGGGAGGCAGCCTCCGCGTGTCGCGCGACGTGAGGGGGGCGGAGCTCTCGGCGGGGGCGGACCTCTTCGTCCACGGCCTCGCGGCGGGGCCGGGCGCCGTCCTGGACGCGGTGGGCTCGGTGACCGTCCGCCAGGCGGTGGAAGCCCGGATCCTGGCCGGGCGGGACGTGACGATCCGCGCCTCCGCGGAGCGCTGCCGGATCCACGCCGGCGGCGAGGTGCGGGTGGACGGGGCGCCGGGAGTGCTCCGCGGGGGCGCCGTCCATGCGGCCCGCGGCGTGACGGTGCGCCGGCTGGAGCCCTGGGCCGGGCGTCCCGGCGTCCTGCGCGTGGGCGTCCCGCCCTTCCCGGAGATCCGCAAGGACCTCGAGGAGCGCCTCGCCTTCGCCCGGTCGAAGGGGTCGCTGCCCGCCCTGGTGGAGGAGCTGGAACGCCGGCTCCGCCGCCACGACGCGGCCGGCCCGGGGGACGGGCCGTCCCACGTCACGGTGAC
>JAOZQC010000349.1:0-3409 GCA_029932425.1 Planctomycetota bacterium
TTCGCCGCGTCCTTGCCCGAAATCCCCCCCGAGGACCCCCCGCAGGCGGAGAGGAGCAGGGCCGGCGCGGACGCCAGAAGAAGGAAGAGGCTCGTGCGGTGGTGCATGTCTCGGCTCCTTGTCCGTCGATCGGCGGGGAGACTCCCGCTCTTCCTCCCGTTTCAGCAACCGCCATACCGCCGCCGTGGATTCCGGGGAAAGGCGTCAAATCCTTGTCATCCAGCCGGTTGCAGGCGAATCCGACGGGGGAGGGGGACGGCGGGCGGGCGGACCCGAACGCCGGCCGTGCGAATCCGCACGGATCGGGCCGGGGCGAGCCGGGTCCGGGCCTTTTTCCCCTCCGGCTCCGCCGGCTCTCGTTAGGATGATTCCGGGGCTCACGGAAAGGAGCGAATGCGGAAACAGACCCGGATCCTTCTCCTCCTCCTGGCGGTGGCGGGCTGCTACGGTCCGCTGCTCCTTTCCGGGAGCCTGGGATTCGTCTACGACGACGCCCGGTTCGTCAGCGAGAACCGCGCCGTCCAGGACCTGGGGAACGCAGGCCGGTTCTTCACCGATCCCCGCACCGTGGACCCGCACGCCTGGTCCGGGATCTACCGGCCCCTCCGGACTCTGGACTTCGCCCTGGACTGGGCCCTGTTTCCCGGGCGGCCCCGGTGGTTCCACCTCCGGAACGCCGCGTACCACGCCCTGGCCGTCCTCCTCCTCTACGGGCTCTTCCGGCGGTGGGGGGCGGGCGAGACCGCTTCCACGCTGGGGGCCCTGGTCTTCGCGCTGCATCCCGTGCAGGTGGAGTCGGTGGCCTGGATCACGAGCCGGGGGGATCTCCTCTTCCTCCTCTTCTTTCTCCTGGCCCTGCATGCGCACGACCGCTCGCGGGGCCGGGACGGCTGGCTCCTCGCCGCGGCGGGGGCGCTCGCCCTCTCCCTCCTGTCCAAGGAAGAGGCGGTGGTGTTCCCCGCGTGCGCGGTGCTCGCGGACTTCTTCTTCCGGGACCGCCGGCGTCCCTCCGCCGTGCTCCGGCGCTGGCCGCACTACCTGCTCTACACGGTGGTGGTGGGGCTCTACCTCGCCGTGTTCTTCCGGATCCACGCCCTGCACGGCCAGAGCGTGGCCCACGTGGCGGGAAGATGGGGGGGCTCCTTCCTGGGAACGGTCCTGCTCATGGGGCGCGGCCTCCTCTACTACCTGAGGCTGATCTTCCTTCCCGTGGACATGGCGAACGACTTCTACCTCGCGCCCGCCCGCGGCCTGGATCTCCCCGGCCTCCTCCTCGTCGCCGCCGCCCTCCTCGGGACTCTCCTCGCCGTCCGAACCGCGTTCCGGAAGGGGGGAGCGGCGCCCTTCGCCCTCCTCTGGTTCCTGGCGGCCCTCCTGCCGGTGTCGAACCTGGTGGTCCCCATCGCCATTCCCACCGCGGAGCGCTTTCTCTATCTCCCCATGGTGGGGATCGCCTTCTGGGCGGGGGGGCTCCTGGCGCGGGCCTTCCAGCGGCCTCCCCTGGGCCCGGCGGCGGTGGTGGTCCTTCTCGCCTGTCTGTTCGGCGTGAGCCTGGATCGGACGTTCGTCTGGAGGAACAACGGCACCTTCTGGAACGCCATCCTCGATCGATTCGAGAGCCCCCGCGCCCTCGAGTGGAAGGCGGACACGATCCGGGGGGAGGGGGAGCGGCTCATGCGGGAGGCGACCGAGCTCGGCGACCGGGACCGCATCGAGGAGGCCCGGAAGGCTCGGGCGCTCGCCCGGCGGCGTCTCCGGGAAGCGCTCCGGGTCTACGACCGGGAGATCGAGATGTGGCGCGCCACCCCGGAACCCGAGGGTGCCGTCGCCATCGTGCGCGCCAAGAAGGCCCTCGCCCTCTTCGATCTCCGGGGGGAGGAGAACTACCGCGCCGCCCTCCGCGAGGCGGACGCGCTGCTCGCCCGCTGGCCCCGGCTCGGCAAGGCCCATCTCGCCCGGGCCCTGGCGCTCCTCGGGCTGGGCCGGCTGCGGGAGGCGGCGCGCTCGATCGAGGCCGCGCTCGAGGAGTGGAACACCCCCCAGTACCGCCGGGCGGGGGCCAAGATCTACGAGTCCCTGGCCGAGGTGATGAGCCATCGCGGGTACCGGGCGCTCACCTATCGCTACCTGAAGCGCTCCTGGTCCCTCCTGGGTGGGCCGGAGCGGGACCCCTCCCTGAACCCGGCGGTCTACGCGAGCCTGGTCCGGATCGAGAACGAGCTCGCCCGGGGGCTCCGGATCCTCGACGCGGCGATCCGGCGCGATCCCGGGCGTGCGGATCCCTACCTCGAGAAGGCGGAGCTCCTGGCCCGGCACGGCCGGTACGGGGAGGCGCGCAAGCTGTACGACCAGCTCATGCGCCCCGAACAGCTCGGGCGGGATCCCCGCGTGCTCTTCTCCTTCGCGCGCTACTACTGGGAGGAGCGGGACACGGCGGAGGGCTGCCGGAACGCCGTCGATCTCTACCGGGAGATCCTCCGGGACCACCCCCGGTACGCCGCCCTCCCGGAGGTGAACGTGCGGGCGCACCTGGCGCGGTGCCGGGAGCGCCTGGCGGATCTCTCCCGGGGGGAGGAGGAACGATGAGGATTCGCCGTCTCGCCGGGTCTTTCCTGCTTCTCTTCCTGGTCCTTTGGGTGCCGGGCTGCGGAAAGGGGAAACCTCCGGACCCCCGCCGGGAAAGGTTCGAGACGGCGCGGGAGGCGTCGAAGGAGGCGGACGGGCTCTTCACGGAGGGCCGGGCGGACGCGGCCCGGGAGCTCTTCCAGCGGGCCTACGACGAGGCCCGGGCCGCCCTCGCGGCGCCGGGGACCCCGGAGGACGTGGAGGTCCTGGAGCTCCTCTGCTACACCTCGGGCCAGATCGGCCGCTGGTTCCCCGGGTACCTGGGGCGGGCGGTGCGGTACGCGGAGAAGGGGCTCGAGACCGAGCCCGGATGGGCCAAGCTCTGGCTGGACCTGGGCATCGCCTACGCCGGGGCCGGGCTCTACGAGAAGGCGGCCGAGGTCTATCGCCGCGCCTTCTCGCTCCTGCCCGTGAAGCAGCCGCCCACGGAGTACATGAAGAACCTCCTCATCCGGGCCCTCTACTCCGCGGCGGGCGTCCATCTCCGGGGAGGGCTCCAGGGAGGGGAACCGGAGATCGGGGCGGAGGGGGTGGCGAGACACCTTCTCGAGGAAGCCTGGGCCCTCCGCCCGGACGCCTCCGCCAACCGTCTCGTCTACGATCTCCTCTCGCAGGTGAACCGCGCGTACGCGGACGAGGCGAACGCCGCCATCCGGGCGGAGAACTGGCTGGAGCTGGTGCGGGTGCGGGCCCGCTACGGCTACCACGCGCTGGCGGACGAGGATCTCACGCGGGCCCGGAACACCTTCGGGCGCACGGAGGAACTCCGGTGGGTGGAGGCCCG
>JAOZQC010000349.1:3419-4345 GCA_029932425.1 Planctomycetota bacterium
GTCGGATGGAGAACGACCGGGAGGCCTGGGAGCGGGCCGCCCGCGACTACCGGGAGATGATGGGGCGGGGAGAGAGGATCCCCCACGCCTCCGCGGGGTACGGTCGGGCCCTGCTCGCGCTGGGGAGGGGGGAGGAGGCCCTGCAACGCCTCCAGGGGTTCCCCACCCCTTCCGCCGACCTCCGGAGGACCCTCATCCTCCTCCGCCTGGACCGGCTGAGGCGGTTGCCGCCGGACGCGAAGGAGGCGGCGGGGGCCGAGTACGACCGGATCCGGGATCTCTTCGACGGTGGCCTCGATCCCCGGGTGCGGGCGGACCTCCTCCTGGAGCTGGGGGACGTCGCCTACCGGCGGAAGGACCGGGACCGCCTGGCCTTCGCCATCCGGCAGTTCCAGAGCCGCTTCGAGAGGGACCCCCGGGTGGTGGTGCTCGAGGCGGGGCTGCAGAGTCTGTCCGGTGCCCCCCTCCATCCCGACCGGGAGGCCCCGGGGAAATGAAGAGGAGGAGCTGGCGTTACGTGGAGGATGCGGCCTCCCTGGAGGTCCTGGGGAAGGCCCTGGAGCGGGCGGACCGGATCGCGCTGGATACGGAGTCCGACTCCATGTTCAGCTACTTCGAGAAGGTGTGCCTGGTCCAGATCGCCACTCCCGAGCACGCCTTCCTGGTGGACCCGCTGAAACTCGACGGTCGGCTGGCCATCCTGGGGCCGGCCCTCGCCGATCCCCGGAAGCAGAAGATCCTCCACGGCGCCGACTACGACATCGTGTGCCTGAAGAGGGACTTCGACGTCGAGTTCCGCAACGTGTTCGACACGATGGTGGCCGCCCAGTACACGGGGCGGGAGCGCTTCGGTCTCGCGGATCTGGTCCGCGAGTCGTTCGGGGAGACCCTGAACAAGAAGCACGCCCGGACGAACTGGGCCCACC
>JAOZQC010000014.1 GCA_029932425.1 Planctomycetota bacterium
ACCAGTTCATCCGGGTGCGGGTGACCTTCCAGCTCGACGACAACCAGACCGTGGACCTGCCGCTGCCTTACCTCGACCTGCTTCGGCTTCCGTTCAAGTTCTGAGAGGTTTTCCTGCGGAAAACCTCCTCAGGGAAGCTCCCGGCGGTCTCCCCGGCGGACGGTGAAGCGGATGGTGTCCAGCCATTCGAAGAGGGGGATGGAGTACTTGCGGGTCATGCCCAGCAGGTTCTTCAGATCGGCGGGGGCCATGGGGCCGTGCTCCCGGATCCACGCCGCGATTTCCTCCTTCACGCGCTCCACCGATTCCCGGTGGAAGACCACGCCGGACCCGATGCGCTCGACCTTCCCCTCCTCCACGAGAAGATCGAGAAGCTTCGTCGTCTCGTCGGGGGAGGCTCCGATGAGGGCGGGGAGCTCTCCCTCCTTCGGCGTGGCCAGCCCGCCTTCCCGGATCCGGCGCTCCAGCTCGGCCAGACGCTCCCGCTGCCCCGCGGTGAGCGCGGGGGAATAGCCGGCTTCCCGCAACCGGCCGTCGCGGGCGCTCTCCACCCCCGGCTCCCCCGCCACGAGGTGATCCAGGACCATCTCCGAGACTCCGAGACGATCCCGGACGTAGGCATGGTCCGCTGCGGACCGCAGGGGCTCCCTCTCGTGGAACCGCCGGAGGACCTCCCGGAGGCGTGCCCGTCCCTGCTCCACCGCTTCCCGGCCGAGGAACCGCTCCCCCACCCGGGAGATGCTCCCGTCCTTGAGGAGCCTTTCCAGCACGGGGCGCACCTCGTCCGGCCGCCGGACCACGATGCGGCAGAGACTGCGCCCCGAGATCCCCTCGAGCCCGGCGTGGCGGACCTCGTGCCGCACCGCCCGCTCCAGGTCGAAGACCCCTTCTTCCCGCTCCGCCACCCTCCTCACCAGGCGGACCCTCCCCGCCGAGATCTTCCGGGACGAGATCCCGATCACGTAGCCGCCTCCGAGGGTAACCTGCGGCGAGGGGCTTCGGACCACGAAACGGTCCCCGGGAGCCGTGATCACCGGCCGGTCGAGCCGGAACTGCACGAGGGCCTCGCCCCCGGGCGGTACCTCCCGGTCCGTGAGGAGAAAGATGCGCCCGAGCACCTCCGCGGTGCCCGTGTGGAAGCGCACCGGCTGGTTGGAGAGCACGGGACGACCCCGCCGCGGAAGATGCCGGAACCGGGCCTCCAGGAGGTGCGCCTCCTCCAGGTATCCGGGCTCCGCGATCACGTGCCCCCGCCGCACCTCCTTCCAGGAGACGTCCGAGAGCTTGAGCGCGGTCCGGTGCCCCGCCCGGCCCTCCTCCACCTCGTGGTGATAGGCCTGGATCGCCCGGACCCGCGCCCGCTCCCCCCCCGGGATCACCTCGAGGACGTCCCCCACCCGCACCCGACCCGAGAGGGGGACCCCGGTGACCACGGTACCGTGCCCCGGACGGGTGAACGACCGCTGCACGGGAAGCCGGAAGATGCCCTCCGTGGGCCGAGGTCGGGCCCCGCGCAGCCGGGAAAGGAGGATCCGCCGGAGCTCCTCCACCCCCTCGCCGGTCTCCCCGGACACGGGCACGATGGGAGCGCCCTCGAGGAACGTCCCCGCCAGGAGTTCCCGGACGTCCTCCTCGGCGAGGAGGGCGAGATCGGCGTCCACGAGGTCGATCTTGGTCAGCGCCACCACCCCCGTGGCGGCCCCGAGCAGGTCCGCGATCTCGAGGTGCTCGCGGGTCTGGGGCATCACGCCGTCGTCCGCCGCCACCACCAGGAGGACGAGATCGATGCCCGAGGCGGCCGCCACCATGTTCCGCACGAAGCGCTCGTGTCCCGGGACGTCCATCACCCCCACGGTCCGCCCCGGCTCGAGGACGAGCTCGGCGTAGCCGATGTCGATGGTGAGACCGCGCGCCCGTTCCTCGGGCAGGCGATCCGCGTCCGGCAGGGATCCCCCCGCCAGGGCCCGGAGCAGGGTGGTCTTGCCGTGATCCACGTGCCCCGCGGTGCCGATCATCAAGGGGACCACCTCCGCCATGGGGAAGAGTGTAGCGTCCTCGCTCCCGGGCCCCGCGGGATTGCCCGCGGTCGAGCCCGGCGCACACGCCGGGTCCCCGCGGAAGTGGGAGTCCCCCGTGGTACACTCCCCCGATGCCGAGTCGAAGCTGGGCGGAACCGGAGGACCGGGTGTGGGTGGTGCCCCGCCCCGAGCCGGAGAAGGCGGCGGGTCTCGCCCGGGCGGCGGGAATCTCGGAGCTCGTGGCCCGGCTCCTGCTGAACCGGGGCATCACCGCCGCGGACCGCGCCCGGTCCTTCCTCCGGCCTCGTCTCTCCGACCTCGCGGATCCCTCCGCCACTCCGGGGCTGGACCGGGCCGCCGCGCGGATCCGCGACGCGATCCGCGCGGGCGAGCGGTTGATCGTCTGCGGGGACTATGATGTCGACGGCATCACGGGCACCGCCCTGTTGATCACCCTCCTCCGCACCGCGGGGAGCTCGCCGGAGGCATACCTGCCGGATCGCCTCTCGGAGGGCTACGGGCTGTCCGAGGAGTCCGTGCGGCGGATGGCGGACCGCGGTCCCGGCCTCCTCGTCACCGTGGATCACGGAACCACCGCCGGCCGCGAGATCGCCCTCGCCCGGGAGCTGGGACTGTCGGTGGTGGTGGTGGACCACCACTTGCCCGGCGGCGAGCTCCCCGACGCGGACGCGATCGTGAATCCCTGGCTCGGGGAGCCCGGGGAAGCGCACCCGTGCGGCGTGGGAGTGGCCTACAAGCTGGCCTGGGGGGTCTTCCGGACGTTGGCGGGCGGACCCCGGGTGCCGGAAGCCCACCGCGACTTCCTCCTGCGCGCCCTGGATCTCGTCGCCCTCGGCACCGTCGCGGACGTGGTCCCCCTGCGGGGGGAGAACCGCATCCTCACGCGCTTCGGACTGCCGGTCCTCGCCGACCGCTCTCGGCCGGGGATCCGGGCCCTCCTCGAGACGGCGCGGATCGACGGGGAGCCCACGGCCACGGACATCGCGTTCCGTCTCGCCCCCCGGATCAACGCCGCGGGCCGCCTGGGCCGGGCCGAGCTGGCCCTCGAGCTCCTCCTCACCGATTCGCCGGACCGGGCGCGCGAGATCGCCCTTCGGCTCGAGCGGGCCAACGCAAGGCGGCGGAAGATCGAGGACGCGATCCTCGAGGAGGCGCGGGCCCGCGTGCGGCGGGACTACGAACCCGGTCACCGGGGGGGCCTCGTTCTCGGCGATCCCGCCTGGCACCCGGGAGTGATCGGCATCGTGGCCGCCCGCCTCGTCCGCGAGACCTGGCGGCCGGTGGCGCTCGCCGCCTTCGACGGAGACCTGGGTCGCGGTTCCTGCCGGACCATCCCCGCCGTGCATCTCGGCGAGGTCCTCCAGCGCTGCTCGGATCTCCTGGTCTCCCACGGAGGGCACGCCGCGGCGGCGGGGTTCACGATCCGGAAGGAGAGGTTCGAGACGTTCCGGAGCCGTTTCGACGAGGTGGTCCGGGGGATGCTCCGGGAGGAGCACCTCCGGCGGGTGCTCCGCATCGACGCGCAGATCCCGCTCTCCGGGATCACGCCCGCCGTGGTGGAGGAGATCGAGCGCATGGCCCCCTTCGGGGAGGGAAACCCGAGGCCGGTGGTCGCCTCCCGCGGCATCCGGGTGGCGGGATCCCCCCGGCGCCTGGGCCGGGACGGCGCCCACCTGAGCTTCCTGGCCACCGACGGCCGGGTCTCGATCCGCGCCATCGCGTTCGGCCGGGGTCCCCTGGCCCCCGTGCTCTCGAAGGCTGACCTTCGACTCGACATCGCGTACACTCCCGGTCTCGACCGGTGGCGCGGGGACGGATCGCTGGAGCTCTCCGTGAAGGACATCGTCCCCCTCGGTACGGACTGAATGATCGACTTCGAAGCGGAACGCTTGCGCATGGTGGAACGGCAGATCCGGCGCCGCGGCGTCTCCCGGAGCGAGGTTCTCGAGGCCATGCGCAAGGTCCCCCGGCACGAGTTCATCCCCGCGGAGCACCGCCGGGCGGCCTACGAGGACCATCCCGTGCCCATCGACGAGGGCCAGACCATCTCGCAGCCCTACATGGTGGCGAAGATGACCGAGCTCCTGGCCCTCACCGGCCGCGAGCGGGTGCTGGAGGTCGGAACCGGTTCCGGGTACCAGACGGCCGTGCTCGCGGAGTGCGCGGGGAAGGTCTACACCGTGGAGCGTCTCCCCCGCCTGGCGGCGAGGGCGCGGACGACCCTCACGAGGCTCGGTTACGGGAACATCCGCTACCGGGTCGGCGACGGCAGCGGGGGCTGGCCCGAGGAGGGACCCTTCGACGGCATCCTCGTCACCGCCGCGGCCCCCGACATCCCCGGGAGCCTCCTGGCCCAGCTCGGGGACCCGGGCACCCTGGTCATTCCCGTGGGGGGCCGCCTCACGCAGGACCTGGTCACCATCCGCCGGGAAGGGGGGCGGGACCGGCGCACGGACCATCTCCGCTGCTCCTTCGTGCCCCTCGTCGGCGAGGAAGGATACGCCTCCTGATGCTCGAGATCGTGTGGGCCTGGCTGACGGAGAAGATCCTGATCCTCGGCTACCCGGGCATCTTCGGGCTCATGGCCCTGGAATCGTCGTTCTTCCCGTTTCCCAGCGAGGTGGTGATGCCGCCCGGGGGCGCCAACGCGAAGGCGGGGGCGATGTCCCTCCTCCTCGTGATCCTCTCCGGCATCGGCGGCTCTCTCGCGGGGGCCCTCTTCAACTACTGGTTCGCCTCGAGGCTGGGGCGCCCCTTCTTCCTCCGGTACGGCCGCTACGTCCTCGTTTCCCGGCGCAGGTTCGTGATGATCGAGGGCTTGTTCCGGAGGCACGGCGAGATCGCCACCTTCATCGGTCGCCTGGTGCCCGGCGTCCGCCAGGTCATCTCCTTCCCCGCGGGGCTGGCCCGCATGGACCTCACGCGGTTCTGCCTGTTCACCGCCCTGGGCTCCGGGATCTGGGTGACGGTCCTCGCCCTCATCGGCTACCTGGTGGGGACGGATCTCGCCGTGGTGAACCGCACGTCGCATCACGTTCTCCTCTGGATGTTGCCCGGCGTCCTCCTGCTGCTTGCCCTCTACGTCTGGTGGTACCGCCGGTGGCGCACCGTGGATCCCGGCCCGGCCGGGGAGGAGCCTGCGGAATGAGGGAGATCATCTCCGTGGTGGGCGGGGGGTCCTGTCCCCCCGAGCAGTACCGGCAGGCCCGCGAGGTGGGCCGTCTCCTGGCGGCCCGGGGGTACATCGTGCTCACGGGCGGCCTGGGCGGCGTGATGGAGGCCGCCTGCCGCGGGGCCCGGGAGGCGGGCGGGCTCACCATCGGCGTCCTCCCCGGGATCGTGCGGTCCGCGGCGAACCCCTACGTCGACCTCGTGCTCACCACGGGCCTCTCGGACGCCCGGAACCTCATCATCGCCACCTCCGGCCGGGCCCTGGTGGCGGTGGACGGCGGTCTCGGCACGCTCTCCGAGATCGCCTTCGCCCTGAAGCACGGCGTGCCGGTGATCGGCCTGGGGACCTGGACGCTCTCGGAGCATCCGGTCCCGGGAGAGGGAGTCCGCGTCGTGGAGTCCCCCGCGGAAGCGGTGGAGGCCGTGATCCTCGCCCTGGGAGGCGAGCCGTGATCCGGCGGGTCCGCCTCCTGGTGGCGGGGCGCGTCCAGGGGGTGTGGTACCGTGACGGGACCCGCCGCCGCGCCCTCGCCCTCGGGCTCACGGGATGGGTCCGGAACCTCTCCGACGGGAGGGTGGAGGTCCTCGCGGAGGGACCGGAGGCCGCCCTGCGCTCCCTCGCGGACTGGTGCCGGGAGGGACCTCCCCTGGCCCGGGTGGAATCCGTCGAGGAGACCTGGGAGGAGGCCACGGGTGGGTTCGACACTTTCGAGGTGACCTGGTCCTGACGGGAGGATCGTCCGCCCGGTGCTCCGGGGCGCGGCGGGGCGGGGAGCGCCCCCCGCCTCCCGGTCATCGGGGCAGGGGACGGAGCCCCTTCCCCCGCTCCACGAGGATCTCCGCGCGACCGGGGAGGTTCCGGAAGAGCAGGGGCGGCTGGGCCCAGGTGACCTCCTGCTGCACCTCGCGGATCGTGGGCTCGATGTGGCCGTTCGCCAGGACCAGGTCGTCCCGGCCGTCCAGATCGTAGTCGAGGAACGCCAGCCCGAAGGTGAGGGCGGGAAGCGTGGGACCGGCGAGGCCCGCCACGGGCGCCCGATCCACGAAGAGCCCGGACGGGTAGCGCGAGAAGAAGCTCAGCGCCTCCCGCGAGAAGTTGCCCACCGCAAGCACCACCCTCCCGTCCGGCCCCAGCATCTCCCCCACCCCCATTCCCGCCCGCGTCCTCCCCGTCTCGTCGAAGGCCACCCCGGCCTCGAGGGCCGTGTCCCGGAAGCCGCCCCCGCCCGTGTTCACCAGGAGGAGGTTCGGCTGGGTGTCGTTCGCCACGAAGAGATCCGGCCACTCGTCGCCGTCGTAGTCGAGAAAGGCCACCTCCGAGCCCATGGTCTCCGGCAGGAACTTCCTCCCGAAGGCCCCGTTCTCGTGCGTGAAGCGGATCCCCGCCATCCCGGTGACGTCCTCGAAGCGCGGTCGGACCCCCGCCGTCCCGGACGCCGCGGCCGGGACCGGCGCCGCCGCCCACGAGGGAGACGGAGAGGGTGCCCCGGCCTCGCCGCAGGCCGGGAGGACGAGGGCCGGGCCGAGCACCGCCTCAACGATGGACGTGGATCTTCTGGGCTTCACGGTTCGCGGCCTCGTGCGATGCGAGGTAGCGGCGCGCCCGCTTCGGGGCGTTGTCATCCGCCTTGTAATGGAGGTAGGCCCGCCGGGCGGCGGCCTCCGCCGTGTCCCCCAGCCCCTCGTAGCACTTCATCCGGTGGTAATGGGCGTTCACCTCCTCGGGATCGATCTCGAGCACGGCGTCGAAGGAGTCCAGGGCCCCGCGGAAGTTCCCGGAGAGGAACCGGATGATCCCCCGCTCCTGGAAGCTCCCCCGGTCCCGGGGAAAGGCTGCGAGGCAGGCCTCGATCGCCGCCCGGACCCGTTCCAGGTCCCCCACCGCCCGGCACGCCCGGGCAAAGAAGAACGCGTTCCGGGGATCCGACGGCGCGCGGCCTTCCGCCTCGCGCAGCCAGTGGAGGGCCCGCCGCGGATGCCCGGCGGCGAGAGCGGTCCGGGCGAGGTTGCGGTAGCCCCCGGGACGGTCCGGGGCGGATTCCGTCTCCATGCGGAACACGGCGGCGGCGCGGCGCATGTCCCCCTGGAGGAGGAGCGCCGCCCCGTGGTCCGTGAGGAGGCGCCGCTCCCGCACCGGGCCGCGTGGCTTCACCGGCTCTCCGGCCCTTCCCGCCGGCACCGCCTCGAGGCCGGCCTCGGCCCGCGCCAGGTCGGTGACGGGCAGATCGGGAGCAGGCCGGCCGAGCCGCCGGAAAAGGGGCGTCCGAACCACGGCTCCCGCCTCCCGGTCAGGCGCGCGCCGCCACGGCCACGAGCACCGGATCGGCGCCCTCCCGGACCAGGACCCGCGCGGCCTCCGCCACGGTGGCTCCGGTGGTCATCACGTCGTCCACCACGAGGATCCCCTTTCCCTCCAGCCGGCCGGTGCGTCTCCCCGCGCGCCGCTCCGCGGGAAGGCCGCCCCCCCCGAGAAGGGGAGCGAGCCGCCGGGCCCCGGGAATCCGGAGCAGGGGTGCGAGCCGGGGGCCCGGGTCCCGGACCGCCACCGTGCCCCTCTGGGCGGAGAGCCGGGCGGTCCGCGACAGGGAGGCCTGGACGGGAGGCCGGCCCCGGCGGCGGAGGAGCCGGAGGGCCAGGGGTACCCGGAGACGGCGGGCGACCCTCTCCGCGAGGAGCTCCGCCTGGTTGAAGCCCCGGCGCCACCGGCGCCCGGCGGTGATGGGCACCGGCACCACGACGTCCACCTCCGGCGCCCGGGGCCAGATCTCCACGGTGTCGGCCAGCAGGTCCCCGAGCACTCGGCCCAGAAAGGCGTCCCGGCCGTACTTCAGGCGGACCACGAGGTCGCGGAGAAGCCCCTCGTACCGCCCCACCGCGACGGCGCCGGAGAAGACGGGCCGGAGAGCCCGGCAATCCCGGCAGCGGGAGACGGCGGCGGCGACCCCCAGCCGTCCCGCACAGCGCGGGCAGGGCTCCGGGCCCAGCGGCACGATCCGGGCCTGGCACCGGGGACAGAGCCACCCCCGGCCGGGACCGAGGGGACCTCGAGAGCAGCCGACGCAGAAGCGCGGGTAGAGGAGATCGAGAAGTCCGTCGATGGCGGACAAGGCGCCGTCCTCCGGGGTTCCGGGAACCCCGTCGGCGGGGAGCGCCTCCGGTTACGCGGAAAAGACCTTCTTCAGGTCGAAGAGGTCGAGGATGGCGTCGATGTGGAAGACCTGGCCCACCGTGGCCAGCACGAGCACCGCCACGTAAACGGCGAAGCGGATCAGGTAAAGCCGATCGCGATTCACGGCCATGAACCCATGGTAGCCCACCCTCTCCGGCGGGGCGCACGGTTTTCGCCGCCGCCCGGCGGCGGCTACTCCGCCTTCTTCAGGTCCTTCTCGCTCACCACCCCCTTCTTCACGAGGACGTCCCGGAGCTGCTTCAGCCGGTGCACGTCCTGGACGAGCCCGGAGAGGGAGAAGTCGTCCTCGGAGGTGAGGATCGGCCGGTAGCGGTCCTCGTCGTAGTCGTCGACGCTCATCGCATCGTCGTCGTCCGGCTCCCCCTCCCCCCCGCGCTTCGGGGCCGGCCCCCGTCCCGACCCCTCCACCTCCTCGCGGGTCACCACCCCCTTCGCGAGGAGGGCCCGGTACACCCGGTTCAGCCGCCTCACCTCCTGGGAGAGCTTCCTCAGGAGGTAGGTGTCTCCCGCCATCCCGGAGAGCCCGGCCTCCCCTTCCTCCTTCTGCCGCTCCACCACCCAGGCGCCGGGAGGCGGAGGACGGGAGGGAATGTTCCAGCCCGGGGGCTCCGCGGGGTCCACGTCGTCGTCCAGGTCCCGATCCTCCTCCACCTCGGCCGCGAACACGTTCGTGACTCCCGGCGGGGTCCCGGCATCCGCCTCCTCGGAGAGGTCCCCGGCCGGCGGGGGGGCCGCCGGGGGCGGGGGAGCGGACGGCGGGGACGGCCCGGGAGGCTCCGCGCCCCCCGCGGGGCGGGCAGCGCCGGCGGGTTCGAGCCCCGCGAACTCCATCCGCCGCTGGATCACCTCCGCGACCTGGTCGAAGGTCTGGTCGAAGCTCTCCAGGATCTGCCGGCGGGTGCCCGCGAGGATCTCGCTGGTGGTCTCGCTGGGGTCGTCCTCCTCGGGGGAGGGGGCGGAACCCCGCCGCTCCTCCTTCCGGCGGATGTGGCTGCGGATCCTCTGAAGCGCCGAGTTGAGATCCATGACCGCCCGGCCCTCGCCGGGTTTCGCCGCGCCCAGGGAGCGCCGGGTGGCGGGAGCCGGAGAGGAGCCGGAAGGGCCGGGTTTCGCCACCGGAGCCGAGGATCGCCGGCCGAGTCCCGGGGCGGAGGGCGCGGCGCCCGGGGCCGGGGCCGGGGCCGGGGGCGCCCCCGGATCCCCGCCGAAAACGTTCTCGATCTCCGCCCGGATCTCCTCCTTGACCTCCCCCGCCTCGTCCGCCCGCAGGATCTCGATCATCTTCTCCGCGGTCTGGGTGGCCCCCGTGAGGAAGTCCTGCATCTCCTGGTTGACCTTCCGTTCCATCTCGTTCGGGTCCACCTCGCCCGCGAGGAGCGTTTCGAGCTTCTTCCGCTGCTTCGCGGCGCGTTCCCGGAAGCGGCTCTCCATCACCTCGATCTCGCGGCGCCGCCGGTAGTCCTCGAATGGGTCGCTCTGGGACACGGTTCACGGCTCTCCCGGGATGGTCCGGATCGTCCCCGGACGGACTCGCTCCCTTCTCTCTTCGACCTTTTCGGGGATCGCTCCTGAAGGCTTTCCCCCTCCTCCGGGAGGGTGTGGATTCTTGTCCCGGGACCCCGCCCGCGAATGCTACCTTCGCCTCCATGACGGAAGCGGGCTCCGACCAACCCAGGACCGTGGGAGGCCGTCCCCTCGGGCGGAGGATCCGGAGCGGTCCCCACGTCGTGGTCTTCTCCAGCGAGGACGGCCTCGGACGGTCCCTGGAGGTGGTCTGCCACCGGGAGGAGGGCCTCCGCGGGCGGATGGACGAGTCCGCTTTCCGGGAGGAGGCGAGGCGCACCGCCGAGGTGCGGCACGAGGGATTGCCGCCGCTTCTCGACGCGGGAGCGGAGTCCGGGATCTGGTACGCCGTCTACCCCGCGCCGGAAGCCCCGAGCCTGGCCGATCTCCTCCGCCGCGGCGGCGCCCTGGACTCCGAGCGCGTCCGGCTGGTGGCGGAGGGAGCGGCGGCCGCGCTCGGGCGCCTCGCGACGGCCGGTCTCCGGCACGGGGACATCCGGCCCGAGACCGTCCACTTCTCCCGGGGCCGGGTGGTGCTCTCACCGCGGCGCCTGGTTCCACTTCTCCCCGGGGAGAGGGACGTGCGCTACCTTTCCCCGGAAGAGCTCCGGGGGGAGGAGGGAACGGTGCGTTCCGATCTCTTCTCCCTGGGAGCGGTGCTGGCGGAGGCTCTCCGGGGCCGGCCGCCCTTCGCGGGCTCCCGGCCGGAGGAGGTGCGCGAGGCGATCCGCCGGGGGCTCCCCGAGCTCCCCCCCGACACGCCGCCGGAGCTCCGCGGGCTCCTGGCCCTCCTCCTCGCGGAGTCCGCGGAGGATCGTCCCGGCGACGCAGCCCTGATTCCCCGCATCCTGTCGGGCGAGATCCGCGTGGCCTTCCCCGGAGCCGCCGGCGGGGAGTCCCCCCGCTCCCCCGCCTCCCCTCCCGCGCCGGGGCAGCCCGCGCCCCCCGGGACGGCGGGAGTCCCCCTCGCGCGCTCGCCCCGACGCGACGTGGGTCGCCTGCGGTTCCCGCGCCGGGGCAAGGAGACCGTGTGGGAGCTGCACGATCACCGGACCTGGCTCCTCCTGGACGAGAGCGGTGAGCTCCGCCCCACGGGGGAGGCCCGGGAAGACGCCCCCGCCCGGATCGAGCGGGGCCTCGACGGCGACCTCCTCCTCACCCTCGCCGGCGATCCTCCCCCGGTCCGGGTGAACGGATCCCTCGTGTCGAGGCACGAGCTCGCCGATGGGGACCGGATCCAGATCCGGGGCGTGGAGGTCCTCTACGACCGCCGGCTCCCGTCCTCCTCCCGGGGCCCGGCTTCTTCCGGCCGCCCGGGCCGTTCCCGGTCCCCGACCCCCTTCCTCGTCATGCTCCTCCTGTGCGGGGCGATCCTGGCCTGGGGCGGGTATCGGGTGAGGGGGATCCGCGCGCGGGGACGACCGGTTCTCGAGGCCGCCGACCGCACCGAGAGGGAGTACGCGAAGCGGGTCGCGGAGGGGACCGTGGAGGCGCCCGGCGACGCGGAGCGCCGGGCCGCGGAACGGGCCTTCGCCTCCGCGCGGGAGTACGCGCGGGCCCACCCCGAGGCCTTCGACGAGATCGAGCGCCGCCTCCGGGAAGTCCGGCGCCGGCACGGGAAGGTGGTGGGCTACCGCGTCACGCGCGAGATCGAGAAGCTCCGCGAGCGGCGGAGGCGCTCCCTGGCGGACCGGTACCGCCGGATGGAGACCCGCGCGAAGGGCCTCATCGAGGAGGACCGTCTCCACGACGCCGCCGCCCTCTACGAGAGCTTCGCGGAGGACCATCCCGGCACCCTCCAGGGGGACCGGGCGGATCGGGAGGCCACCACCCTCGAGGAGGTGATCGCCGCCCGCTACGAGGAGGACCGGGCCCGGGTGGAGGCGGCCGCGGCGGCGGGGGACTTCGGGGCCGCCCTCGACGTGCTGGCCGCGGTGAAGCGGTACGCTCCCCCCGAGATCCGGCGGCAGGCCGCCGCGCGGGAGGCGGAGATCCGGGCCCGGGTGCGGGAGACGGAGGCCCCGGGCGAGGGGCGGACTCCCCCCCCGGACTCCACCGGCCGCCCTCCTCCCGGCCCGGCGGGAAAGCCCCCGCCCCCCGGGGGGCATCCTCCCGCCCCGGTGCCCGCGGACGCCCCCTCCGAGAGGAAGGCGGCGCAGCTCCTGGAGACCGCCCGCGCGGACGTGGCCCGGAAGCGGTGGGACCGGGCGGCCGACCACCTCGGCCCCCTCCTCGAGCCGCCCCTCGACTCCACCCTCGTGGCCCGGAACCACCGGGAGGAGATCCTCCGCCTGCGGGATCTCGTCCGCCTCGAGCGGGAAGGGGTCGCCGCGCTCTTCCGGGGTCGGGTCACCGTGGGGCGCGGGGGGAGGGTGGTTCTCTCCTACGGTTTCGACGAGCCCGGAGAGGAGGAGGACTGGGTTTTCGTGAACCCCTTCGCCGTCCCCGGCGGAGGCTCCTTCGAGCGATCCGGGGAGGACCGGGCCCTGCGGGCCCGCGGCGTGGGGGCCTTCGTGCTGAAGGCGGTCTTCACCCCCCGCTCCCTCGTCCTCCGGGCGAACGTGCGGGCCGACGAGCCGCACGACTTCGGCTTCGCGATGTTCGAGCCGGAGAAGATGCTCCGCTTCGACCTCTTCAGCGTCCAGAACCGGTTCTTCCCCCTCGGCGCGGAGCGCCGGCGCATGGACAAGAACGTGATCTGGATCTTCGGCGGCGGCGCCTGGGCGGACACCCCCCGCGGGGAGATCGGCTTCGTGCGGAAGGCGGAGTCCCGGACGCCCGCGGTGGGAGCCGGCGAGTGGGTGGAGGTGCGGGCGGCGAAGGAGGGGGAGACCCTCTCCCTGGCCATCCGGGAGACGCCGCCCCTCCGGGGAGCGGCGCGGGGGGACGACGACTACGTCTTCCCCGCCCTCCAGCCGGCGCTCTACGTCCTGAGGAGCGACGTCCTGTTCGAGGACGTGGAGATCCGGGGCGTGCCGGACCCCAGGTGGGTGGCGGCGGAGATGGACCGACGCCGGAGGCGGCTGCGGAAGTGATCCGGCGGGCGGGGGGCCCGGGTCGTCTCCGGGAAGGGGCTTCCTCCGGCCGGAGAAGGGAGTCGGGAAAGGGGAAACGGACGCCGCGCCGGGCGGGGCCGTTTCACCCCCGGGCTTCCGGGCACCACCGGGAGTAGGCGCAGCGGGTGCAGTCGGCCTCCCGGCCCCTCTCGAAGGGACCGCCCGCGGCCAGCGCATCGCGGAATGCCAGGAAGAGGGGCTCGATGCCTCGCCGGGCGGCCGGTCCCGTGTCCACCTCGCGGACGGCCACCTCGCCGCCCCGGCGGAGGAAGACCAGGCGGGCCCGGAGCCGCCCGGGAGCGATCGCCTCGAGCGCGCGGGCGTAGGCGAGGAGTTGCAGGTCGTAGGCCGGGTGGTCGGCGCCCGTCTTGTAGTCCGCGAGCACGATCTCCCCTCCCGGACCGGGATGGAGGAGGTCGATCTTCCCCCGGAGGATGAGCCCCATCCCTCCTCCCTCCTCCACCGGACGCCACCGCACGAGGAAGGGGAGCTCCCGCCGGACCTTCTCCGGATCCGCGGCCAGGACCTCCCGGCCCGCCTCGCTCGCGTAGAAGGCCTCCACCCGCCGGGCCGCCTCCTCCGCGGTTCCCCGTGCCTCCCGCCCGGGCCAGAGGGCGCCTACCCGCGTGCGGGCCACCTCCACGGCCGGGACGCCCCCCCGCGGATCGAAGACGCGCAGGACCTCGTGGACCGCCACCCCCAGGTCCCGGGGCGGCATCTCGTCCAGCCCCCCCCGCGCCTCCCCGTCCTCGCCGAGCATCCCGCCCTCGGGGATCGAGAGCCGGTAGCGGTACCGGTACCGGAGGGGGCATTCCGAGAAGAGGAGGATCTCGCTCACCGTGTTCTGGTAGCAGGTCCTGTCGGGCGGAGGAGGAGGGCGGAGGGCGCGCTCCCGGAGCGCTCTCGCCCGGACGCGTTCTTCCTCTCCGCCGAGTCCGAGGGCGCGTCCCTCCCGGATCGCGGCCCGATACCGGCGGACGAGGGTCGGCTTGCGCCGGGCGGCGGGCTCCCCCCCCGTCACCCGGCGCACCGGCACCCGACCCGTCCCCCCCCGGAAGGTCGCCTCGAGACCCCCGGGATCCAGGGAGAGCACGGACCGGAGAATCCCCCACCAGGAGGTCTTGCGGTCCGCGCCCTTCCCCTCCCGGGCGCACAGGATCAGGTGCTCCTCCGCCCGGGTCACCGCCACGTAGAGGAGCCGGATCGCCTCCGCGGCCTCGCGCTCCCCCCGTCGTTCCCCGGCGAGGGCGAAGGCGGTGGTGGGGATCGGCGGGGGGCCGGCCACCCGGACCGCGAAGCCCTCCGGGCCGGAGACCACCGCCCGGCGCGAGCCTCCCGGGGTGCGGGAGAGGTCGGGCAGGATCACCACCGGGAACTCCAGCCCCTTGGCGGCGTGCACGGTGAGGAGTTTCACCACGTCCTCGGCCTCGCCGCCGGTGGGCGCCTCCGTCTCCCGCGCCTCGCGCACCCGGTAGTCCTCGAGGAGCCGGATCGCCGCCCGGAGGTCGGAGGGGTCCCGCATCCCCTCCACCAGGTCCAGGGCCTTCCGGAGGTTCGCGGCCCGCCGGGGTCCCCCGGGGAGGAGGAGGACGAGGGAGGCGTACCCGGTCTGCTCCAGGGCCCTCTCCAGCACCTCCCGCACCGGGGCGCGGCCCGCGAGCACCCGGAGTCGGCCGAGGAGTTCCGCGAAGCGCAGCCAGGCTTCCCGATCCCCGGCCGTGAGCCCCTCCACCCGGTGGGGGGCCTCGAGGAGGTCCCCGATCCTCCCCCGGCGGCGCCGCGCCTCGGCGGTGATCGCCAGCAGGCCGTCCTCCCGGAGCCCCGCGAAGGGCGAGCGCAGCACGGCGGCCAGGGAGATCTCGTCCCGGGGGTTCGCCACGCAGGCCAGGAGCCGGAGAACGTCGGTCATCTCACGGGTCTGGAAGAAGCCGCGGCCCTTCACCACGTAATACGGCACGTCCTGGTCCTCGAAGGCGCGCTCCCAGACCTTCACGCTGGAGAGCGCCCGGAAGAGCAGGGCCACGTCCCCGAACCGCACCGCCTCCCCCTGCCGCTCCCCGGGCCGGGCGATGCGGATCTCCCGCCCGTCGACGATCTCCCGGATGCGCCGGGCCACGGCCTCCGCCTCCAGGACCCGCCCCTCCTCGGCCCGGTCCGCCTCCGCGAGCAGGATCTCCACGCCGGGTCCCGGCCGGGCGGCGAACTCCGCGGCGGCCGCCATGTCCGGGACCTCCCCGGAGCCGCCCGCCCGGAAGAGCGGGCGGAAGCAGCGATTCGTGAACCCCACGATCGCCGGTGAGGAGCGGAAGTTCTCCCGGAGGGTCACGAGCCCTTCCTCCCCCACCTCGCGGGAGTAGCGGAGGAAGAGTTCCGGTTCCGCGTGGCGGAACCCGTAGATCGACTGCTTCGCGTCCCCCACCGCGAAGTGGTTCCCCTCCGAGCGGACGAGGGTGATGATCGAGTCCTGGACGGGGTTCACGTCCTGGACCTCGTCCACGAGCACCTGGCGAAAGCGACGGCGCACCCGATCGCGCACGTCCGGCCGGTCCCGGAGAAGGTCCCGGGCCCGGATCTCGAGGTCGGAGAAGTCGAGCACGCGCTGCTCCTCCTTCCGCTCCCGGTACTCGCGGTCGAAGTCCGCCAGCAACGCGCGGAGGGCGAGGAGTCCCGGACGCGCGGCCAGGTCCGCGGCCGCGGCCAGGCACCGGGGCACCAGCTCGTCCCGGAGGGGACGGAGCACCGCCTTCAGATCGGCGGGCACCCTGAGCTTGATCGCGTCCTT
>JAOZQC010000350.1 GCA_029932425.1 Planctomycetota bacterium
TCGCCGCCCGGCGCCGGCTCCCGCACCATCCGCGAGCCGCGCGAAGATTCGGAAGGTCGGTAGTCCAGATCGCATACTCGGGAAGCGGAAGCACCCCGAGGGCGTTTCACGGCTTCTCCGGCGGCGCGCCGGGCGGGGGCCGGGAGGTGACGCATGCGGATCCTCACCACGGTGGTGGGCAGCTACCCGGTGCCGGACTGGCTGCCCGCCCGGCCCACGGCGCCCGCGCTGGCGGACGCCGCGGCCGTCGTGCTGAAGGCCCAGGAGCTCGCGGGCATCGACCTCGTCACGGACGGAGAGGTCGGCCGGTTCGATCCCGACCACCCCGAATCGAACGGCATGATCGAATTCTTCGTGCGCCCCCTCGCCGGGGTGAGGAGCCCGATCGGGCGGGAGGACGTGCGCGCGTTCCGGGCGGACCCGGAGATGGCGTTCCGGAAGCGCCCCGCGGGGGTGGTGGAGGGCGACCTCGGCGAGGGGACCCTCGACCTCCCCGCGGCCTGTCGCCGCGCCCGGGCCCTCACGAGAAGCCCCCTGAAGTTCACGGTGACCGGTCCCCACATGCTGGCCAAGACGCTCCTCGACCGCCGCCACGACTCCCGGCCGAAGCTCGCCGCGGCGCTGGCCGGGATCCTGGCCGGCCAGGTGGCGGAGCTCGACGCCGACGTGGTCCAGATCGACGAGGCGAACCTGCCGGGCCATCCCGAGGAGGCCGACTGGGCCCTGGAGGCGGTGAACCGCGTGCTCGACGCCGTCCGCACCGTGCCCGCCGTCCACCTCTGTTTCGGGAACTACGGGGGCCAGACGATCCAGCGCGGGTCCTGGGAGAAGCTCCTCGACTTCCTCTCCGGCCTTCGCGGCGACCACGTGCTCCTGGAGCTGACCCGGCGGGACCCCGGGGAGCTCGAAGTCCTCGCCGGGGTGGATCCCCGGATCCGCTTCGGCATCGGAGTGGTGGACGTGAAGACCACCCTGGTGGAGAGCCCGGAGGAGATCGCCCGCCGGATCGAGAAGGCCGCCCGCGTGCTCGGCGCCTCCCGCATCGCCTACGTGAACCCGGACTGCGGCTTCTGGATGCTGCCCCGGTCCGTGGCCGACGCCAAGATGAGGGCCCTCGTCCGGGGCCGGGACCTCTTCGAGGGCCGATGAGGCTCGCGGCGGTGGACATCGGGGCCGGAAGCGGCCGCGTGATCCGGGGAACCCTGGAGGGGGGGAAGCTCGCCGTCCGGGAGGTGCTCCGGTTCCCCACCGGCAGCCTGGTGCGGGAGGGGCACCTGCGGTGGGACCTCCCGCGCATCCTCGAGCGCGTGGAGGAGGGTCTCGGGGCGGCGGGGAGCCCCCTCGACGGCGTCGGCGCCGATTCCTTCGGGGTGGACTTCGGCCTCCTGGACGAGCGGGGCCGGCTCCTGGAGCTGCCCGTGGCCTACCGCGACGCCCGGACCCGGGGAGCCGCGGAGAGGTTCTTCGAGAGGATCCCCTTTCCCGAGGTCTACCGCCGGACGGGGATCCAGCTCCTGCCCTTCAACACCCTCTACCAGCTCTTCGCGGCGGCGCAGGCGGGCGATCGGGCGCTGGCGCGGGCCCACCGCCTCCTCCTCTTTCCGGACCTGATCCTGCACCACCTCTCCGGCGCGTGCGCCACGGAGTGGACCGACGCCACCACCACCTCCTGCGTGTCCGCCCGGGAGCGGACCTGGGACCGGGAACTCCTCGAGGCCGCGGGCGTGGATCCCGGGCTCTTCGCGGAGATCGTCCCTCCGGGGACGATCCTCGGCCCTCTCGCGAGGTCGCTCCGGGAGCGGCTCGGGCTCGGCCCCGTCCCCGTGATCGCCCCCGCCACCCACGACACCGCCGCCGCGGTGGCCGCCGTCCCCTCCTCGGGTCCGGACCGGGCCTTCCTCTCCCTCGGAACCTGGGCCCTCCTGGGGGCGGAGACCCCGGCCCCGGTGATCACGGAGCGCGCCCGGGACCTCGGTTTTACCAACGAGGGCGGCGTGGAGGGCACGAACCGGCTCCTCACCAACCTCTCCGGCCTGTGGCTCCTTCAGCGGTTGCGGGAGGAGCTCGCCCCGGAGCTCTCCTTCGCCGAGCTGGAACGCCGGGCGGCGGCCTCCCCTCCCTTCCGGAGCCTGGTGAACCCCGACGATCCCCGGTTCCTCTCCCCGCCCTCCATGGCGGAGGCCGTCGCGGACTCCTGCCGGGAGACGGGACAGCCGGCGCCGGACACCCCCGGGGGGTTCGCGCGGGCCGCGCTCGAGAGCGTGGCTCTTCGATGCCGCACCGCCCTGGACCGCCTGGCCCGGGTGCTCGGCCGCCCCGTGGAGGGGATCCACCTCGTGGGCGGGGGCGCCCGGAACCGCCTGCTCTGCCGGATGATCGCCTCCGCGGCGGGAGTGCCGGTCGCGGCGGGCCCCGCGGAGGCCACGGCCGTGGGAAACCTTCTCGTCACGGCCCGGGCTCTCGGCGGCCCGGGGTCGCTCGCGGAGATCCGCGAGGTGGTGCGCCGGTCCTTCTCCCTCCGGGTGTACGATCCCGAGGACCCGGAGCGGTGGGAGGAGGTTCTCTCGACCCGGGGCCGGGGATGGGACCGGACAGGGGAGGAAGCATGAACGAGGAGACGCGGATCGAAAAGGCCTACGCCCTCGCGCGGGAGCACTACGCGGAGTGGGGAGTGGACACGGAGGCGGCCCTCTCGGCCCTCGACGCGATTCCCGTGAGCCTCCCGTGCTGGCAAGGGGACGACGTGCGGGGGTTCGAGGGGGCGGCGGATCTCTCCGGGAGCGGCCTCGCCGTTCCCGGAGCCCGCCCGGGCCGGGCGCGCCACGGGGACGAGCTCCGGGCCGACCTGGACCGGGCCCTCTCCCTCCTCCCCGGGCCCCACCGCGTGAACCTCCACGCCATCTATGCCGAGACGGGGGGAACACCGGTGGAGCGAGACGCCCTGGAACCCGAGCATTTCTCGAGATGGCGGGACTGGGCCGGGGACCGGGGGCTCGGTCTCGACATGAACCCCACCTTCTTCGCCCACCCCCGGGCGGCGGACGGTCTGACCCTCACCCACCCGGACCCCGGAATCCGGGAGTTCTGGATCGCCCACGGCGCCGCCTGCCGCCGGATCGGCGCCTCCCTGGGCCGGGCCGCGGGCTCCGCCTGCGTGACGAACGTCTGGATCCCGGACGGCTTCCGGGACGAACCCGCGGACCGCGGCGCCCCCCGCGACCGGCTCCGGGAGTCCCTGGACGCCGTGTTCGCCGAGCCCCTGGAACCCGCGGAAAACCTCGACTCCGTGGAGAGCAAGCTCTTCGGCCTCGGGACGGAGGGCTACGTGGCGGGCTCGTACGACTTCTACGTGGCCTACGCGCTCTCCCGCCGGAAGCTCCTCTGCCTGGACACCGGCCACTTCCATCCCACCGAGTCGGTGGCGGACAAGATCTCCGCCCTCCTCCCCTTCCTCCCCGGGCTCCTCCTGCACGTGAGCCGGGGAGTGCGCTGGGACAGCGACCACGTACCGGCGCTCGACGACGCCCTCCTCTCCCTGGCCCGGGAGGTCGCGGCGGGTGACCGCCGGTCCCGGATCCGCCTCGCCCTCGATCACTTCGAGGCCGGGATCAACCGCGTGGCGGCCTGGGTGGCGGGCGCCCGCAACCTCCGCAAGGCGCTCCTCGCCGCCCTGCTCCGGCCGGGGGATCTCCTCCGGGCACGCGAGGCGGCCGGCGACGCCACCGGCCTCTTCGTCCTGGGGGAGGAGGCGAAGGATCTCCCGCGGGGGGCGGTGTGGGACCGGTACTGCCTGGTCTCGGGGGTTCCCCCGGGCCGGGACTGGATCGAGGCGGTGGAGGCCTACGAGCGGGACGTGATTGCCCGGAGGGAAGGATGAGGGAGGTGATCGAGGCGGTGGCCCGGACGGCCCGGGATCTCTGGATCCGCGGCTTCGCCGAGAGGAACGCGGGAAACCTGAGCCTCCTCCTGCCCCCGGGGTCGCCGCCGGACGCGGAGCTCGGGGACGCCCCGTGGCGGTCCCTCGACGCCCCGGTGCCCGGCCTGGCCGGGGACCGCCTGCTCTTCACCGGGACCGGCTCCATGATGCGGGTCCTGCCCGCGGCGCCGGAGAGGGGTCTGGGGGTGGGGGTGATCGGCGGGGGGGGGGACCGCTTCCGGGTGGCCTGGGGCTTCGAGGGAGGCGGAGCCCCCACCAGCGAGCTGCTTCCCCATCTCCTCGCCCACGCCGCCCGAAAGGAGGCCTCGGCGGGGGCCGACCGGGTGATCCTCCACGCGCATCCCCCGAACCTGGTGGCGCTCACCTACGCCCTGGACCTCGACACCGCCTCT
>JAOZQC010000351.1:0-2111 GCA_029932425.1 Planctomycetota bacterium
CCATCGGGCTCCCCGAGCTCGTTCCGGATGCACCGGAGCCCCACGATCTTCCCACCCTCTTTGACCATCTCCACCGGTGAGGCCAGGTAGTGGATCTCGATGCCCTCCTCGAGGGCCTCGTCGATCTCGCCCTCGTCCGCAGGCATCTCCTCCCGGGTGCGCCGGTAGACGATCGTCACCCGCTCCGACCCCAGCCGGATCGAGGTCCGGGCAGCGTCGATGGCCGAGTTGCCCCCCCCGATCACCACCACGTCGTCCCCGAGCTTCTCCGCCCCTTCCAGGTTCGCCCGGCGCAGGAACTCCACGGCGTCGAACGTCCCCTCCTCCCCGGGAATGCCGAGCCGCTTCCCCTTGTGGGCCCCCACGGCGAGGAAGACCGCGGCGTACCCCTCGTCCTCCATCAGGTGGCCGATGGTGCGCTCCGGCCCCAGGGGGGTCCCGGTGCGGAGCTCGACCCCCAGGTCGAGAATCGACTCGATCTCCTTGTCGATGATCTCCCGGGGGAGGCGGAAGGCGGGGATGCCGGCCACCAACATCCCCCCGGGACGGGGCAGGGCTTCGAAGATGGTGACCCCGTACCCCTCGCGGACCAGGTCGCTGGCGGCGGTGAGCCCCGCGGGCCCCGCGCCCACGATCGCCACCTTCTCCTCGTACTTCCGCTCCGGCTTCCGGGCCCTCGCTTCCTCCGGGTGCGCGAGCTCCCAGTCGGCAATGAACCGCTTGAGATCGCGGATCGCCACCGGGGCGTCCACCTTCCCCCGGTTGCAGGTGGCCTCGCAGGGGTGCGTGCAGACCCGGCCGCAGATGCCGGGCAGGGGGTTCCGGCGGCGCACCACTTCGAGGGCCTCCCGGAACATGCCCGCGGCGATGAGCGTCACGTAGGACTTCACGTTCACCCCCGCCGGACAGGCGGCCCGGCAGGGAGACTCCGCCACCTTCTCGATGGGCATCTCGACGCCCTCGTCGTCCACGAGGGAAAGGGGTGAATCGTCTGGGCTTGTCTCGGCCATCGCTTGCACCTCCCGACAGAGAGTGAATGGAGTCTAGGCCGCCCCCCGGGGGGAGTCAAGCCAGCCGGAAGGGTGGGCCGGGCGGCGCTCGGGGGCGCGGCGGGACCACCGGCGACAGGAGGAACGGGGGGGAGAACGGAGTATCGAGGGCCTGACCCCGGGTTTGCAGGCCATGGGGCCGTACCCCAGTTTTTCAGGCCTGCCGGCGCTTCCACTTGCCGCGGTCGTGGGCCCAGTCCTCGAGGGCCCAGCGGAGGTTCTTCACCCCTTTCGTGGCCCGGACCTGGGTGTCCAGGTCCTCGATGACCATGCCGGAGACGGGCTCGTCGGCCCGGCTCTTGACGATACGGCCCCGGATGATCACCGTGGATCCGGCCACCTGGATCCGGATCTTCCCCATGTCCAGCCAGTTCTTGACCAGGACCCGGCGGACGGCGGAGGTGAGATCGGCGTTTCCCATGTCCCTCCATCGGCATTCGCCGGCGGGAGGGACAGGAAAAAAGCCCGGCGGGTCGAGGAGACCCGCCGGGCCCTGCAACACCGGACAGTCAGCTTCCCGCGGAACCGGTTACCACTCGAGCTGGAACCAGATCCGGATGAAGTTCGTGTCGATGTCCTCCTTGCGCATCTTCGAGTACGAGGAGTAGCTGGTGTAGAACTTGTTCTCCATCTGCCCCGCGTTGACCCCGGCCTTCAGGTGGTGGCCGTCCCAGTAGTAGACGAGACCCACCGACCACTCGTTCAGCTCGTCGAGGCCGGCGTCCTTGTCGTAGTCCACGGTGCCGTAGCGGCCGACGACCTCGAGCTGGCCCGGCTGGATCATGTATCCGGCCTGGGCGTACCAGCCGTCGGTGTCGATCGTGTCACCGGAGTCCGGGTCGATGCTGCTGTCGAAGTACTCGGCGAGCAGGAAGAGCCCGTTCCAGGTGAGCACCCCGTCGATCTCCCACTGGTCGAAGTCGGTGTCGGCGACGTTCTTGTGGGCGTAGTAGGAGCCGGCGATCCCGAACTTCGGGTCCTGGCCGCCTTCCCAGTCGCCCTCCACGTAGTCGACGAAGCCGAAGGGGTAGATGCCGATGCGACCGCCCCACGCGAGCCAGA
>JAOZQC010000351.1:2121-4318 GCA_029932425.1 Planctomycetota bacterium
CTCGCCGTTCCAGACGCCCAGGGAGTACTCCAACACCGCTTCCTGCCCCTCCTGGATGTCGAGCACGTCGTGGAACTCCAGGCCCACGTCCCGGTCGAGGTTGAACACGGCGGCCACGGGCCCGCGGTCCGCGAAGGCCCGGTCGCTCTCGTGGGTCAGGTTCTGCCGGCCGTTCGGGATCTTGAACTGGCCGAACCGCAGCATCGTGTAGTCGCAGAGGTTGTAGTCGACGTAGGCGTCCATGACCATGAAGGAGGAGCCGTCACCGTCGAACTCCGTGTAGAAGGTGAGGTTCTGGTCGAAGAAGTGACCCTGCAGGATGACCCGGTTCTCCTCCACGTCGAAGTTGTTCGTGTCCTGGCTCTTCTCGGTGTCGTAACCCAGGAACGAAAACTGGAACAGCCCGCCCAGGTTCAGGGCGAACATGCCGTCTCCCGAGGAGAAGCCGAAGCCCATCCCCTTGGTGTAGGAGACGTTCGCGCCCACCGCGTCCCCGTCCTTCGCCAGGTAGTCGGTGATGGAACGGTCGAGGTCGGTGAGGCGCCGGTCGACCTCGGCCCGGTCCTCCTGCATGGACGCGGCCAAGGCCTTGAGCTCGCCGTACTCATCCTGAGTGATGATCTGGCGGTCCTTGAGGATCTCCAGCAGCCGGCTCGAGACCGTCTGGTCGGAGTCCTGGGCCATCGCACCCCGGGCCACGATCATCACGACCAGGATCGCGAGGCCGATGGCGAGTACCCTGCGCATGCGAATTCCCTCCATTAGAGACGTGAAAAAGCTGCCCGGTTAGTCCGAAATTGAAACCTTCTTCCGGGCAGAGTCAACGAAGAATCCCGGAATTCTTCCAGAAAAGTTTCCGGCTTGCCGGCCGGGCCGGGCACCTCCCCATACCCCAAGATCCAGAACACATTTGCCCGAAGTGTACAAGTCCGTGTCGAATCGGCCTCCGGGAAGCCGGGTGAAGACGAGGCCGTCCACCCCCCGGCGCGCCGCCCGGAAGAGGTCCGTACCCGGCCCCCCGAGGAGGGTCCGGCGTACGCGGAATCGTCCTCGTCCGTGGCGTGGAAGTGGAAATCGAGGGCCGCTCCCTCGGGGTCCGGGGGCAGCGCGAGGCGGTCGTTTCCCGCCCGGGCCGCGTCTCCCTCGAAGAGCTCGAACCGGAGCCGGCCGCCCTCGTCGAGGCGCGCGTAGCCCCCGCGCTCCGTGGAGGGGTCCGCGAGGTCCGCCTCCATCCAGGCTTCGATCCGGGCCACGGTCTCCGGGTCTTCGAGGGCTTCGAGGACGAGAAGCGCCTTCAGGAGATCCGGGCGCAGGAAGCGCGAGAGATCCCCGGCGCCCTCGACGTACGGCGCCCCCAGGCGGTAGCGGACGGGCCGTTTCCGGAGGCGCCCCCGGATCCTCCGCTCGAGCCGCGCCCGGGGCAGGGTCGCGAGCGCGGGCCGCGTGCGCTCCAGGGCCTCCATGAACCGGAGGTCGTTTCGATCCGCGAAGGCGCGCGCCGGCTCCGCCGAGAGCAGGAGCCCGGGGCGGACCAGGGGGACGCGGTCGGCGACGGCCCAGGCCGGGCGCGGGGCCGCGGGGATGCCCCGGCGGGCCAGGGCGAGGAGGCCCGCGGCCTGGGAGGGCCGGAACCGGTAGCGGAAGCGGCGGGAGAGCTCCCGCACCACCTCGAGGGCCCGGGGGTCCCGCGCCAGGGGAACGAGGAAGAGAAAGTCCCCGGCGTCCGGGCGCACCGCCTCCCGGGCGAGGGCGGCCAGGCGCTCGCGGGCCGCTGGCTCCCGGGGGAAGGGCTCGCGGCAGAGCCGCGCGAGCACCAGGACGGCGCCCGGCCCGGCCAGGGCGGCCTTCCCCCGGCGGGCCAGGGCGAGGAGCTCCCGCACCTCGGCCCGGTGCGCGGCGAGGATCTCGAGCTCGGGCAGGTGGCGCGCCCGGGGGGGCGCGCGGAGCGCCGCCAGGAGCTCCGAGAGGAAGGAGGCGGCCCCCGCGTCGAGCCAGCGGAGATCGGGGGAGAGGAGGGCGGGGGCGTCCGTGGGGAGGAACCGGTAGCCGATCGCCCCCCGGAGGCGGCGGATCCGCGCCCGGGCCTCCGGGTCCGCGGCGAGCCGCACGAGGGCGTCCGCTCCCTCCCCGTCCAGGAGGAGGAGGTCCCGCCCGGTCCCGGGATCCAGGAGGTCCGGGGACAGCGCCGCGAGGAGCG
>JAOZQC010000352.1:0-2335 GCA_029932425.1 Planctomycetota bacterium
CCGCGGAGCTCACCGCGCCGTTCCTCTCGGGGGAAGTGGATCGGGTGGCGATCGTGTGGCCGGAGTTCCTGAGCCTGGGGAGGCAGCCGCCCACGGAGATGCAGCTCGTGCCCATCCCGAGGCCCGAGACGGCGGAGGAGGGGGAGGGCGAAGTTCCCTTCCTCTTCGAGCCCGGCCCGGAGGCGATCTTCGAGGCCCTGCTGCCTCTCTACGTGGAGAACATGGTGTACCGCGTCCTTTCGGAGTCGGTGGCCGCGGAGCTCATCGCCCGGCGCATGGCGATGAAGCTGGCCACGGACAATGCGGAGAAGCTCGTGAAGGCCCTGACCTTGCAGTTCAACAAGGCGCGCCAGGCGCAGATCACGCAGGAGCTGGCCGAGATCCTCGGCGGCTCGGAGGCCTTGCAGTGAGGAGCCAGGACTGATGGCGAAAGAAACGTGGGGAAGAGTGGTGCAGGTCATCGGACCGGTGATCGACGTGGAGTTCGAGGAGGAAGGCCTCCCCGAGATCTACGACGCGCTGCAGATTGACGAGCAGGTCTCCGACGATCTGCACATCAAGCTCACCGCCGAGGTGGCGCAACACCTGGGCCGGAACCAGGTGCGGGCCATCTCCATGGCCTCCACCGACGGGGTGGTGCGGGGCATGAAGGTTCTCGCCACGGGAGCCCCCATCACCGTTCCCGTGGGGATGAACACGCTCGGCCGGGTCTTCAATCTCCTGGGGGAGACCGTGGACTACGGGGAGCCGCTCGAGGTCACGGAGCGCCGCCCCATCCACCAGCCCCCCCCGGCGTTCAAGGATCTCTCCGTGAAGACGGAGATCTTCGAGACGGGCATCAAGGTGGTGGACCTCCTGGCCCCCTACGCCAAGGGGGGGAAGACCGGCCTCTTCGGCGGCGCCGGCGTGGGCAAGACGGTCATCATCATGGAGCTCATCCACAACATCGCCACCGAGCACGGGGGCTTCTCCGTGTTCTGCGGCGTGGGGGAGCGGACCCGCGAGGGGAACGACCTCTGGCTCGAGATGAAGGAGTCGGGCGTCATCGACAAGACCTGCCTCTGCTACGGCCAGATGCAAGAGCCGCCCGGCGCGCGCCTCCGGGTGGGGCTGTCGGGCCTCACCATGGCGGAGTGGTTCCGGGACCAGACGGGGACGGACGTGCTCCTCTTCATCGACAACATCTTCCGCTTCTCGCAGGCGGGGTCCGAGGTGTCGGCGCTGCTGGGCCGAATGCCCTCCGCGGTGGGGTACCAGCCCACCCTCTCCACCGAGATGGGGGAGCTGCAGGAGCGGATCACCTCCACGGAGCACGGCTCGGTGACGAGCGTGCAGGCGATCTACGTGCCCGCGGACGACCTCACCGACCCCGCTCCGGCCACCGCCTTCACCCACCTGGACAGCAAGACCGTGCTCTCCCGGCAGATCGCCGAGCTCGGCATCTACCCCGCCGTCGACCCGCTCGACTCCACCTCCCGGGTGCTCGACCCGCAGTACGTGGGGGAGCGGCACTACAAGGTGGCGCGGGACGTCCAGGCGATCCTCCAGAGGTACAAGGACCTCCAGGACATCATCGCCATCCTCGGCATGGACGAGCTGTCCGAGGAGGACAAGCTCACCGTGAACCGGGCCCGCAAGATCCAGAAGTTCCTCTCCCAGCCGTTCTTCGTGGCCGAGCAGTTCACCGGCAGCCCGGGCCGGTACGTGAAGCTCGAGGACACCATCGCCTCCTTCGAGGCGGTGGTGGCCGGGGAGTACGACCACCTGCCGGAACAGGCCTTCTACATGGTGGGCGCGATCGACGAGGCGGTGGAGAAGGCCGAGAAGATGAAGGCCTGAGGGAGGGGGCGCACGATGGCCGAGATCTCCGGCAACCTCACGCTCTCGGTGGTGACCCCGGAGGGGACGCTCTACCGCGGCGACGCCGACTTCGTGGCCGTCCCCGCCTGGGACGGCGAGCTCGGCATGCTGGACCGCCACTGCCCCCTGGTGGCGAAGCTGGGCATCGGCGGCCTCCGCATCCGGCGGAGGGAGGAGACGCTCCGGTACGCGGTCCGGGGCGGCTTCGTCCAGGTGCTCGGGAACGAGATCAGCCTCCTCGTCACGGAGGCGGTGAAGCCGGAGGAGGTGGATGCCGCCGCCCTCGAGGCGGAGCGCGAGGAGGTGCTGGGGGCCCTCCGCCACCCCGCCAGCGACGAGGAGTACGAGGACCTCCTCGACCGCCGGAAGTGGGTGGAGGCCCGCCGGGCGCTGCTCTCCTGACCGCGGTTCTCCGGCCGGGACTCCAGGGGAGCCGCGGCCCTTCGCCCGGCTCCGCGGTGGGCCGCGGGAGTGG
>JAOZQC010000352.1:2345-4315 GCA_029932425.1 Planctomycetota bacterium
GGCCGTGAGTCGGTCTCGCTCCCGCCGGAGGAATCAGCTCCCCGCGCCGCCGTCCGGGAGGCGGAGGGCCTCGATCACCTCCTCGGGACTGGTGGCCCGCTCCAGGGCCGTCTTGTGGCGGTGATCGTTGAGGATCCGGGAGATGAGGGAGAGGGCCCGGATGTGGGGGCTGGTGGTGCGGGGGTCGGAGACGATGAGGAAGAAGATCTTCACCGGCCGGCCGTCGATGGCGTCGAAGGAGACGGGCTTCTCGGCGATGCCCACGGAGGCCATGAGGCCGCGCACCCGGTCCGACTTGGCGTGGGGGATCGCCACCCCGCGCCCGATCCCCGTGGACATGACCTTCTCGCGTTCGAGGACCGCCTCGTAGACCGCCTCCCGGTCACCGGGCTCCCCGGCGAGGGGCAACGCCTCCACCAGCTCCCGGATGATGTCCTCCTTCGTCTCGCTCTTCAGGAAGACGATGACGGATTCGGGCTTCAGGAATTCGAAGAGGTCCATGAGGGTACCGGCCCTTCTCGCTCGGAAAGGTCCTCGAGGTGGCGCAGTATGGCCGGGTCGGGCGCGGCCCGGAAACGAAAAAGGCGCGGCGGCCTGGCCGGCCGCCGCGCCCTTCCCGCCGGGGAAGTGGTGGGCGAGTTCGAGAGCGGGACTGGTGCTCCCCTCCAGGGCATTGAGAAGCGAACCGGCCGGCAAGGGCGCGAACGCCCCGGCCACGACCCTCATGAGGTTGCCCCGACCTCCGGAGCCTTCACGACACCCCGTAGCCGCTATTCGGTTCACGGCCCCCACCTCGCCGTTTCCACGGCCTCGTGGTCTTCCGGGGAGTCGCTACCCGGCACCGGGGCGCCGGGAACTCCCGTGATCTTGGGCTCCTCTTCAGGGTACGCCGATCCGCTCCCGCCGGGGTCCTGCGCGGCCCCGGCGGCCCTCCTGGGGTTTGTCGCCCCTACAACGACAAAGGCTCGAGGATCCGCTTCACCCGGGATTCCAACCCCGGCACGTTCCGCCTTCAGGGTTTCCCACCCTCTTGACGGTTTCCTCCCCTCGAGCTTTCCGGCCGCGAAGGCCGGTGCCGTTCCTGGGGTTCACCCTCCAGAGCTTTTCCCCCGCCCGGAGCCGTACGCCTTTCGGCGCCGCTGCCCTCCTGCCGTTTCTGACATCCCATCCTTCTGCTCTGAGGACCAGAAGGCCAGGGTGCCCCGCGGCTCCAGGGCTTTGCTCCCCAAAGCGGGTCCGTTCCGCCCGGCGGCCGAAACCGCCGGCCGGCCGATGCTCTCCTGGGCTTTTTCGGCGCCTCTCCAGAGCTTTCACCGAACCGCCGTGGGGACGGTTTCCCATCCCCTTCCCTCGTGTGCTTTCGATCCCCGTTCTCGGGGAGACCGGGGACCCGGCACTCCAGGGCCTTGCCGGACGATCGGCCAGGCAGCGCCTCGCGGCCCTGCCAGCTCTCCTGAGGTTTCGTCACCAGAACCCACCCTCGGTTCCCCCCGAGGGTGATGAGGTCCTGATCGGTTGCCCGACCGGAAGTGAGAACGCCTGCGGCCGCCGTTCCGCCTCCGGTCCGAGGACCGGAGACTTCCCGCGCATTCTCGAAAGCCTGCGCTCCGGGAGTCCCGCGGAGGCCGCGGAGCACAAGGCACCACGGACTCTCGAGAACTCCGGAGACCGCCACACCCCTTGCGGGGCCGGGGTCGCCCCCGGGGAGTCTCTCTCACACCACCTTGTCAAAGAGGAACCTGCAAGCGGGCGGGCCCTTTCGGTGCCAGTCTCGGGTTCCGTCCCTCGCCCACCGTGAGGAAGTATACGGGGGAAACGAAGGGCGTCAAGCCCCTTTTTTCTCCACAACTTCTTATCTGGCAGGATGTTAGGATAATCTTGAAAAGCTGTGGAAGCGTAAGCTCCGGAGCCGGACCGGCTTAGGGCGGGGGCGGAGCCGAAGGCGGCGGCCCACTGGCCTTCGCGGCCGC
>JAOZQC010000353.1 GCA_029932425.1 Planctomycetota bacterium
GAGGGCCTGCTCCGCAGCCGCCCCCGAGACCCACCCGGCTGTTCCGCTCCGGCTCGGCGCGTACGGGGTCCTGCCCCGCGCTCGCACCCGAGACCCGCCCGTTCTCCTCCGGCTCGGCGCGAGAAAGGGCCTCCTCCGCAGCCGCCCCGAGAACCCGGGGACGCGGACGTCCAGGAGTGGCGGGGCGACGCCTCCTCCGCGGCCGCACCGGAGACCCGCCCGTTCCCGTCCATCTCGGCGCGCGGGAGGGCCTGCTCCGCAGCCGCCCCCGAGACCCACCCGGCTGTTCCGCTCCGGCTCAGCGCGCGCGGGGTCCTGCCCCGCGGCCGCGCCGGGAACCCGCGCCGCCCGGGTGATCCCGGAAAAAGATTGCGATATGAACAGTCGGTGATAGCCTGTGGCGCATCATCCGGGTCTTCCCGGTGATGACTCTCCAGAGTGCTTCGGGGCGCCAGGGACCGGCGGGGACACTCCCCACGCACGGCAGCCAGGGACCCCCGGGACCCGCCCGGAGCACCTAGGCTTGCCCGGCCGAATCAGCCTGACGGGGGCGCTCTTGCCCACAGGGCGACGAGCGCCCCCCGTCGATTCCCCCGCCGCTTCCGGGACCCGGATCCGTCCTTGCGCGCGGGCGCCCCGTTTCCGACCATGGGCCGCGGACGGAGGGCACGATCGCACGCCAAGACCGCAAGCTCGGGGCGTTTCTCGGGGTGTACACCCCCACGGTCCTCACCATCCTCGGCGTGATCCTCTACCTCCGGATGGGGTGGGTCGCCGGCTCGGTGGGGCCCGGCCGAACCGTGCTCATCGTGGTCCTCGCCAACGCCATCACCTTCGTCACCACCCTCTCCTTCTCCGCGGTGGCCACGAACATCCACGTGGGCGTGGGAGGCGCCTACTACATCGTGTCCCGGAGCCTGGGGCTGGAGATCGGCGGCGCGGTGGGGCTGCCGCTGTTCCTCTCCCAGGCGTTCTCCGTGACCCTGTACTCGTTCGGGCTGGCGGAGGCCCTGAAGATGACCGCGATCCCCGGGCTTCCCCTGGCCCCGGCGGCGGCGGTCATCGTCATCCTGGTGGCCGCCCTCTCCCTGCGCGGGGCCCGGATGGCCCTGGCCACGCAGGTGCCGCTCCTCATCGCCATCGCGGTCTCCCTGCTGGCTCTCGGGTGGGGGGCGCTGTTCCGGCCCACCGTGGGCCCGGCCCCGGGGGCCGCGGCGGCGCCCGGTCCGGCGCCCGGGTTCTGGGTCGTCTTCGCCGTCTTCTTCCCCGCGGTCACCGGCGTGATGGCGGGCCTCGGGCTCTCCGGGGACCTCCGGAGTCCGGGAGTGGCGATTCCCCGGGGCGCGATCTGGGCCACGCTCACGGGGTTCGCCGTCTACCTCGCGGTGCCGTTCCTGCTCGTGGTGGGAGCCACCCCCGCCGCCCTGCGGGCGGATTCGCTGATCTGGACGAAGATCGCCCCTTACGGGGCCTGGCTCGTCCTGCCCGGCCTGGTGGGGGCCGTCTTCTCCTCGGCGGTGGGCTCCGCCCTGGGGGCCCCGCGCACGCTCCAGGCCCTGGCCCGCGACCAGCTCGCCCCCGCGCGTTTCGCCCGCCTCGGCCGGAAGGTGCCCGAGCCCGTCCTCGGCATCTTCCTCACCACCGCCATCGCCCTGGGCGGGGTCTTCCTCGGCGGTCTGAACGCGGTGGCCCCCGTGGTGGCGATGTTCTTCCTCACGATCTACGGCACGGTGAACCTCGTGGCCGCCCTGGAGTCGCTCGCCGGCGACCCCTCATGGCGGCCGAAGTTCCGGATCCCGTGGGCCGTGAGCCTGGTGGGGGCCCTCGCCTGCGGGGGCGTGATGTTCCTCATCAGCCCCACGGCGGCGGCGATCGCCCTCGCCGTGGAGCTCCTGATCTGGGCGCTGCTCACCCGCCGCGAGTTCAAGGCCGACTGGGGGGACCTCCGCCGCGGGGCGTTCGAGTCGCTCATCCGCTGGTCCCTCATCCGCCTGGATCGGCGCCCCATGATGGCCCGGAACTGGCGGCCGCACCTCCTCGTGTACGCCGACGACGTGGAGCGCCGTCTCGACCTGGTGCGGTACGGGACCTGGTTCTCCGGGGACCACGGGATCGTGACCGTGGCCGAGCTGATCGTGGGGGAGATCCTCGACGAGGACATCGATCCGAGGGCCCGCCGGGAGTGGATCCGCGGGGTGCTGGACCGCGAGGGCCTGGTGGCCTTCCCCGAGGTGGACGTGGTGCGGAACGTCATCTCGGGCATCGTGGCCGTGACCCAGGCGAACGGCATCGCGGGGCTCGAGAGCAACACCGTCCTCCTGGGGTGGCCCCGGGAGCCGGAGCGGCTCGCGGACTTCCTGCGCGTGATCCGCAGGCTCACCCGGATCCACAAGTCGGCGATCATCGGCCGGGTGGGGGAGCGATGGAACCCCCGGGAAGGGGAGCTGCCCCTGGTCCACATCTGGTGGGGCGGCCTGCAGCAGAACGGCGACCTGATGCTCCTGCTCGCCCACCTCCTCACCCGGAACCCCGAGTGGCGGAACGGGCGCATCCGGCTCATGAGCATCGCCCCGGACGAGGAGGCGGCGGCGCGCCGGCGGCAGGGGCTCCACGCCCTCGTCAGGAAGACCCGGATCGCCGCCGAGCCCCGGGTGCGGGTGCTCGGGGAGGAGGACACCGTGCCCGAGGTGATCCGCCAGGAGAGCGCCTGCGCGGACGTGGTGTTCCTCGGGCTGGACGTGCCCGGGCCCGGAAAGGCCCTGGCCTACGCCGAGCGGCTCCGCGAGCTCTCCCGCGACCTCCGCACCGTCTTCTTCGTGAAGAACGCCACCCCCTTCGCGGGAGAGCTGGCGGGCTGAGGAGTCCTCCTCGGGGCGGGTCTTCCCGGGTGATCCCCGGGTTCCCCGGCGGTGGCCCTCGAGTGCCGGAAGCCGCGCCGGCGGCTCCTCCACGCCCGGCCCGTGGTCCCCCTGGGCCACCGGGACCCGGGCTTCCCGCCGGGAGGACATCGAGGCCGAGCTCGACCCCTGCGTGCGGCCGCTCGACGGCAACCCGGCGGTGATCCGCGACCGGGTCGGGGACCTCTCTCAGTGATCCCGGCGGAACCCCCGCAGCCGGTGCTCCAGCTCCGGTACCATGTCCAGGGTGGTGAGGGAGGTGCAGGCCCGGATGCCCTCGGTGCGGGAGCTGCCGGTGGTGTTCAGCCCGATGGCGCTGATGCCGTAGTACATGAGCTCCGCCAGGAGGTCCGGGCCGTCCAGGCCGGGGTAGGCCACCGTGAAGTAGAACCCGTCGGCCAGGGGCTCGCCCAGGTCGTTGTCGTAGACCAGGCGGAACCCGTTCTCGAGGAAGGCCTTCTTCATGGCCGCGGCCCGCCGGGCGTACTCCTTCACCGGCTCGAGGAAGTCGAGCCTCCCCTCCACGGAGGCGCGGAGGAGCGCGGCCAGGCCGTACTGCACGCTGGCCGCCACGCCCGCGGTGGTGGGATACATGCCCCCGTGGACGAAGGCGTGCCCCAGGTTCTCGGTGCCGAAGAAGCGCTTCAGGTTCTCGGAGTTCTCCCGGAAGAGCCCCGGGGAGACCACGGAGAAGGCCACGCGCTGCCCCGCGTAGGAGAAGATCTTCGAGGAGGAGACGACCAGGATGTACTGGTCGGTGTGGCGGGCCACGGTGGGCGGGTAGGGGGGCCGGTAGGGGACCCCGTAGTCCTGCCGGAAGTCCATCCCGAAGTAGGCCAGGTCCTCGATGGCGATGACCCGGTGCTCCGAGCAGAGCCGGCCGAGCCCCTCGAGCTCCGAGTCCTTCAGGCACACCCAGGTGGGGTTGTTGGGGTTCGAGTAGAGGACCCCCCCGATCCGCCCGCCCGCGAACCGCTCCTCCACGGCGGCCACGAGCCGGTCGCCGCGGTGGTCGTAGAGGTCGAGGGACTCGTTCCGGAAGCCCCACACCTTGCACTGGAGCTTGTTCACCGGGAAGCCCGGATCGAGGAAGAGGATCGTGTCCCGGTCCGGGAACCGGCGGCCCGCGATCCCCATGCTGATGAAGCAGCCCTGCATGGCGCCCACGGTGGGGATGCAGCACTCCGCGGGCACCTCGAGATCGAGGAACGCCCGCACGAACTCCCGGGCCGCCTCCTTCAGCGCGGGGATGCCGTCGAAGGGGGAGTACACGTTGGCCAGGCGCTTCACGGTGAGGGCGTCGATCTCCGCGTCCACCGCGAGGGGGTCCGCGGGCAGCCCCGGGATCCCGAACTCCATGCGGATGTACTTCACCCCGAACCGCTCCTCCACGGCGGCCACGAGCCGGTCGCC
>JAOZQC010000354.1 GCA_029932425.1 Planctomycetota bacterium
GCGGGGAGGTGGCCCCCGGAGAAGGACGCCGCATCGCGGAGGTCCACGCAGAGCGCCCCCCCCGCCAGGCGCTCGTTCACCGCCCAGGCCTCGGCGGTCTCCAGGTGGTACCCGGTCGAGGTCCACTCGGGGGTCCCTCCCGCGTACCGGGCCACGTCCGTGCAACCGAGGCGCACGGCCTCCCGGGCCGCGGAGCGGCTGGCGCCTCACCCCCCTCCGTAGCAGTAGAAGACGATCCGCGTATCGAGGGGCCAGGGGAGGGCCTCCCGGCCCCTCTCCTGGATGTCGGCGAAGGACACGAAGACGGCGCCGGGGAGATGCCCCGCGGCATGGTCGTCCTCGCCCCGGACGTCCGCGAGGACGAAGCCGTCCAGCGTCCCGTCCGGCGAGAGGTCCGCGAGGAGATCCGCGTGCAGATCCCCGGTCGAGGGCACGTCGTAGGTGATCAGCTCCTCGATCGGCTCTCCCACCGCCGGCTTCCCCCGGGGCTGCGAGGGAGTGACGCGGACGAGCACCCCCTCGTGGAGCCCCGTCCCGAGGTCCCGGTGGGCGGACCAGGTGAAGGCGTGCTCCGTCCCCTCCGGGGAGGAGGAGACCGTCTGCCCGGCGGACTTCCCGAAGAGGCCCGTGGCGGCCCGCCAGGAGGTCCCCCCGTCGAGGGAGAAGTCGATCGAGAGCGTGATCTCGCGGGAGCGCCGGTCGGCGACCTTCACCGCCACCTGGACCTCGGCCCCGTTCGGGAAGGAGTACCCGAGAACGAGGGCGGTGGGGGAGAGCCTCGCCGTCCCCCCGCCGCCGCCCCCGCCGCAGGCCGGGAGGAGGAGCAGCGCCGCCGCGAGCAGGGCCGGCCGGCGGAAGCGGAGGTTAGGAATCGTTCCCGCCTCCGTATGGTACCTTCACTTCTCGTGGGCTCCCTTGCGGACGTACCGGGCGCCCATCCGGAGGGGCAGGAACTTGCCGTCGTGCACCACCGCGAAGGTGACGCCCCGCATGTCGTTGCCGCGGTGGTCGAAGGAGATCGAGCCCGTGACCCCGTGGAAGTCCTTGGTGGTGGCGAGGGCGTCCCGGATCCGGGTCCGGTTCAGCCCCCCGATCTTCACCGCGCGCCACATGACGTACATGGCGTCGTAGCCGTGGGCCGCGAAGGAGTCGGGTTCGTGGCCGTACTTCTCCTTGAACCGCCGGTTGAAGGACTGGGTGAGGGGATCTTCCCGGTAGTAGTCGTAGGGGTAGGTGACGACCACCCCCTCCGCCGCCTCCCCCGCGAGATCGATGAAGGCCTGGGCGACCAGCCCGTCGGAGCCGATGTAGGGGAGATCCCCCATCCCCATCTTCTTCATCTCCCGGACGATCTTCGCGGCCTGGGGGTAGAGGCCCCAGTTCACGATGGCGTCCGCCCCGTACTCCTTGATGATCCGGAGGTAGCTGCGGAACCTCTCCAGGCTGTCCTTCGACTGGTACTTGATCGCCACGTTGATGGGCGCCCCCATCCGCCGCGCCACCCGCTTCAGCTCGGCGCTGCCCATCCGGCCGTAGCGGTTGTTGTGCTCGAGGAGCGCCACCCTCTTGAAGCCCCGTTCCTCGAAGACGTACTTGGCGATGGCCCGGCTCTGGGACCAGTCGTCCGCCAGGCACCGGAAGATCCAGGGGACCACGATCTGGGTGATCGTGGGATCCGTGGAGATGGAGGTGATCTCCGGCACCTCGACCTTGAGCGCCAGCCGGAGCGCCACGTGGGTGGTGTCCGAGGACATGGAGCCGAGGACCCCGAGCACCTTGTCCGTGAAGCAGAGCTTCACCATCTGGTTCGCGTTCACGCCCATCCGGGCCTGGTCGTCGCGGATGAAGAGCTTCACGGGCTTGCCGTGGTAGCCCCCCGCGGCGTTGATCTCCTCCACCGCCATCTTCACCCCGAGCAGCATCTCCCCGGAGTAGGCCTTGGCGGGTCCGGAGAGGCAGCCCAGGAAGCCGATCCGCACCTCGGGATCGTTCTCGAACCGGGTGTCGTACCGCCCGATCGGATCGAGAAACTCGGAGTACGGCCGGTCCAGCGGGATCGAGGAAGGACGTGCGAAGTTGTAGAAAGGCTGGACGTACGCCGGCGGGAGCACCCGGCCCGCAAACCCGATGTCGGGACGGGGCTCCTCGATCCGGCCCGGGGCCTCCGCGGGTCCGGGGACGGGAGCCGGCGCCGCCGCCGCGAGGGGTTCCGTCTCTTCTCCGGCATCCGCCGGACCCGGAGCGGGAGTCAGGAGGGCCAGGGCCGCCGCGGCGGCGACGGCCAGCAGGAGGATCGGCCACGCACGCATGTCAGTACCTCCCCCGGGCCACCCCGTCCGAGGTGGCGACCCAGATATCCTCGCCCTGGAAGGCGACGCCCCACACGAAGTTGAAGGGGATGGCGCTCTCCGTCACGATCGAGCGCCGCTTCTTCCCTTCCCGATCGGTGATGATGATCTCCCCGTAGTCCCCCGGCCCGGTGAGCTTGCGGTACCACACCCAGCGATCCCGGTCGAGGTCGAGACAGGCGAGTCCCCGGTCCATGCAGAACCAGCCCTGGTTGCGGCGGGCCTTCACGAAGTTCACGAAGTTCGACGGCATCCCCGAGTCGTCCATGTCCATCTCGATCCAGGAGCGCCCGTTGTAGGCGCTCCCGCCGAAGTAGCTCGCCACCCAGGTCCAGCCGTTGTCGTAGGACACGGACGTGGTCATCTGGGAAATGACCCCGTCGCTCTTGATCAGGTTCATCTCGAACGAGCCGTCGGGATCGTGGTGGGCCTCCCAGTGGTCGTCCTCCGGGAAGTACTCCACGAGACCGCCGCCCCAGACGGCGAAGTTCACCTTGTGGGGGGCGGCCTCCGTCCCGTAGGTCCAGACCTCCTCCAGCGGGGCGTTGTGTAGGTAGTACTTGTACCACTTCTTCGCCTTCCGGTCGTACCGGCCGATGCCGTCGAAGGTGGCGATCCAGACGTCGTCCCCCCAGATCGTGATCCCGAAGGTGCAGTTGTTGATGAGCCCCGAGTTCTCCTGGGTGTAGGCCGTCCACTTCCCCTTCCCGTCGAAGACCGCGATGCCCGCCAGGGTCGAGACCCAGACCTCACCGGTCTTCGGATCCACGGCCACCTGGGTCGCCGCCGGATGCGGGAGACCATCCTTCTCGTGCCAGGACTCGAACTTCCCATCCCTCAGGCGAGCCACGCCGTCCTCGGTGGCGAACCACACGTCGTCTCCGTGCGGAGTGACCCCGAACACCATGTGGTGCGGGAGGCCGTCCTCCTCGGTGAAGATCTCCCACTTCGTGTAGAGCCCTTCCGTGGAGAAGAGCTCCGCCTCGCGGTCCCTCCGGGGCCGTGGATGCGCCACCTCCTCGAAATCCACGACGAAGTCGAAATCGAGGTCGGGATGCGCCGGGGAGGCGCGGTGGCACACGAGGCAGTCCCGCTCGCCGGGGAGCTGGAGCCCCTTCTCCACCGCCTTGGCGAACGACTCCCCGCAGACCCCCGCGTACTCCCGGCCCGGGCCGTGGCAGACCTCGCAGGAGACGCCCATCTCGCGGTGTTCCGCCATCGGGGCGTGGCAGGAGAGACACGGCCCGGCCTCCCGGGGATCTCCCTCCACCCCCGCGCGCTTCGCCACCGCCTTCGCCGCCTCCCCCCCGAGGGCCGAGAAGGACCTCGCGTGGGGACTCCTCTTCCACGCCCCCCACTGATTCCCCATCTCCGGCTTCGCGTGGCAGGCCCCGCACCCCGCCCCCGGCTCCGGCGCGAGACGCTTCTCCGGAGCCTCCTGGGCGATGGCGAGCACGAAGGGGAGCACGAGGCCGAAGACCAGCAAGAGGGTGATGCCCGTCTTCATCACTTTCCTCCCTTCTGCGCCACCGGTTCCGTGACGGTGAGGAGCTGGTTCACCTCCAGGTCCTCGATCTCCTGGGTGGCCCCGGAAGGCCACACGATGCGGAGGCGATCCACCCGCTTCGCGCCACCGAGGCCGAAGTGCAGCCGGGCCTCCGTGGAGGAGAGATAGGAGGGAGAGCTGCGCGCCTCGTCGAACCAGGTCCGCTCCCCCACCGTGACGTACACCTTCGCGCCGATGCCGTCCCGGTTGGAGCGGTTGCCCCGGAGCCGGACGTCGAGCCAGTGGTTCGCGTTTCCGCCCTCGTTCAGGATCACCGTGGGGAGGCCTTCCTTCCCCTTCGCCTTCACATCGATGTTCACCACCACGATGTCGAGGTCACCGTCGTTGTCCAGGTCGGCGGGGGCCGCTCCCCGGGAGAGGCGGCGTTCCCGGAAGAGCCGCTTGTTGAGC
>JAOZQC010000355.1:0-672 GCA_029932425.1 Planctomycetota bacterium
GCGCCGGCTCCGCCTCGCCCGCGGGCACCTGGAGATCACCGTCTCCTTCGACGACGTGTCGTGGATCTAGGGCCCGCGTTTCTCATCCGGCTTGTGGGCGTGGACCACCTGGCGGACCTCGCCGCTCGGGATCTTCTGGATGCCCTCGTAGAGCACCTCGAAGCCGGCCCGCGTGAAGTCCGCCACGAACGGGTTCGCGAAGGCGAAGGGACCGCTGCGGCGGACGGCCCGGGTCCGGCCGGGAGGGGGCGCGGAGGCGATGAGGACGCCGTCCCGCATGAGCAGCCGGTAGATCTTGCGCAGGTACTCCTCCCTCTCGAACCCGTCGGGGAGGAGCCCCGCGGTCCAGAGGTCCACCGCCAGCCCGTAGCACTCCTCGGGAAGGGGAGGGAGGGCGAGGGGATCCCCGGCCATGAGATCGAGCTCCACCCCGGCCATGAGGGCTCGCTCGCGGGCGGCGGAGAGCAGCTCCCGGTCGGGGTCGATGCCGAGGACCTGGAAACCCTGCCGCGCGAGGAACACGGAGGTGCGGCCGTTCCGGCAGCCCAGGTGGATCGCCCGGCAGGCGGCCGGGGCGTAGCCCGTGGCCAGGAACGTCTCCAGGGACTCGAAATCGTAGGGCTTTTCCCGCCCGAAGCGGACGGGAGATTCCCTCGGCTCTCTCGTCTTCGA
>JAOZQC010000355.1:682-4305 GCA_029932425.1 Planctomycetota bacterium
AAGACTCTGCTCTGTCAAATAAATCCGAACAACACAGGTTAACCGATTCGAGGGGACGAATGCAAGATGAGGCGGTTACCCTATGCGAGCGCCTTCTCGTAGATCCGGTAGCGGCGGTAGAGGGTTCCGCGTAGCGCCTGGATCGCCCGGTTCATGGGCTCGTTGTCCTCGAGGATCCAGGAGGCCTCCCCCCCCCGGTAGCCCTTCCGCCGGGCGCCCTCGAAGGCCTCCATGTAGAGCAGGGTCTCCAGGCCGCGGTTGCGCCAGGCGGGGAGGATGCCCAGGGTCATGATCCGGAGCACGTCCACCCGGCGGGCGGCGAGGAGGAGGCGGGGCAGGCCGAAGGGGAAGAGCCGGCCGTTCCGGACCCGGATGAGGGCCTGGTTCAGGTCCTTCACGAGCATGGCGAAACCCACCGGCTGCCCGCGCACGTAGGCGAAGGTGAAGACGTCCGGGTCCACCACGTGGACGAGGTCCTCGGCGAGGTAGTCGATCTCGGCGTCGGTCAGGGGGACGAACCCCCAGTTCTTCTCCCAGGCCTCGTTGTAGATGTGCTTGACGACCTCGATCTCCTCCTCGAGCCGCTTCATCCGGAAGAACCGGATCTCCACGCCCTCCCTCCGGCGGACCCTCTCCGCGATCCGGGCGATCCGGGGCGGCGTGCCGTCGGCCTGCACGTACCAGGCGTAGAGGTCCTTGGCCTTGGCGAGTCCCGCGTCCTCGAGGAGGGGAGGGAGGAAGGAGCGGTTGTAGGCCATGAGGATGACGGGGGGGGCGCTGAAGGGCCCCAGGAGCACGCCCACCACGCCGTTCATGTCGTAGGAGAGGGGGCCCCGCATGGCCACCAGGCCCCGGCGGGCGAGCCAGCCTTCCGCGGCCTCGAGGAGCGCCCCCAGAACCTCGGGGTCGTTCTCCGTCTCGAGGAAGCCGAAGAACCCCGTCTTCTCCTCGTGGACCTCCTCGTGCAGCCGGTTCCGGACGGCGGCGATCCGCCCCACGTCCTTTCCCTTCCGGGAGGCCACGAAGTGCGCCACCTCCGCGTGTTCGAAGAAGGGGTTCCGGCCGGGGTCCAGGTACTTCAGGCGGTCGAGGCGGAGCGGGGGAACCCAGAGGGGATCGGACCGGTTGAGCCGGAACTCCACCTCGATGAAGCGCTTCCGCTCGCGCTTCCCGAAGCCGATCTCCTCGACGGCGACGGCGGGCACGTCAGATCAACCCGAGCTCTTTCCCACTCACCTCGAAGGCCTCCAGCACCCGGTCGAGCTGCTCGTCGGTGTGCGTGGCGATGTAGGAGGTCCGGATGAGCCCGTGACCGCGGGGCACCGCGGGGGCGATGACGGGGTTGGTGTAGACGCCGTGGTCGATGAGGTGCTTCCAGAGCGCGAAGGTGGTCATGTCGTCCCCGGCCAGGACGGGGAGCACGGGGCTCTGGCTGTTCAGCGTCTTGAACCCCATCGAGTCGAAGCCGGCCTTCATCTTCCGGACGATCTCCCACAGCCGGTGCCGCCGCTCCGGCTCGTTCTCGATGATCGTGAGGGCGGCGAGCACGGAGGCCGCGCAGGCGGGGGTGATGGACGCGCTGAAGATGAGGGCCCGGGCGTGGTGCTTGATGTAGTGGATCACGTCCTCGGTGCCCGCGATGAAGCCGCCCAGGGCCCCGAAGGACTTGGAGAACGTCCCCACGATGAGGTCCACCTCGTCCTCGAGGCCGTAGTGCTCGCCGGTGCCGCGGCCGTGCTCCCCGAGGACGCCGATGGCGTGGGCGTCGTCCACCATCACCGCCGCCCCGAACTCCTTCGCGAGCTGGGTGACCCGGGGGAGGTCCACGATCTCGCCCGACATGGAGAAGACCCCGTCCACCAGGATGATCTTGCCGTGGTCGCGATCGTTCATCCGGAGCAGGCGCTCCAGATCCTCCATGTCGTTGTGGCGGAACTTGCGGAGCTGCCCGTAGGAGAGCCGGCACCCCTCGAAGATCGAGGCGTGGTTCTCCCGGTCGCAGTACATCACGTCGTTCTTGCCCACGAGCGTGCTGATGACGCCCTGGTTCGTCTGGAAGCCGGTGGAGAAGGTGAGGACCGCCTCCCGCTTCATGAAGGCTGCGAGCCGGGCCTCGAGCTGCTCGTGGAGTTCCAGGGTCCCGTTCAGGAACCGGGACCCGGTGCATCCGCTCCCGAACCGCCGGGTGGCCTCCACCGCCGCCTCCACCACCCGCGGGTCCTGCGTGAGGCCCAGGTAGTTGTTCGATCCCACCATCACGAGGCGCCGGCCGCCCAGGTCCACCTCGGTGGTATGGCTCTCGGAGATCGGCAGGAAGTAAGGGTAGAGCCCGAGTTCCTTCACCTCCCGGGCTCGCGTATAGTTCCGGCACTTGTCGAAGAGGGACAGCTCGGCGTGTCCCAGGAAGAACTCGCGGTCCGCGGCCTCCGGCGCCGGCTCCAAATGCGCGTGCTCGGTCGTCATGTGCACCCGAAGTCGTTTCGTGACAAGGGGCTACGTGCCCCGAAGCTGGAAGATTGCCCCAAGCCGTCCTACCGTAGCCGGGGGCAGGGAGGGTGTCAACAAAGATCCCGCAAAGGCCGGCCCCCGGGCGGGCGCGCTTTTGGCTCGCGCGGCGGCTCCGGGCCTGCTTCAATCCGCTCGGCCGGGCGGCGCGCGGGGCGTCCCCTCCGGGCCGGGGGAGGCGGATGGCGGAGGACGGCATCGATCTGGTCACGGGGGCGAGCGGCTTCGTGGGAAGCCATCTCGTGGACGAGCTCCTCGCCGCGGGCCGGCGGGTCCGCGCCCTGGTCCGTCCTTCCAGCCGCACGGAGTTCGTGGATCCCCGGGCCGCCCTGGTCCGGGGGGACGTGACCCGCCCCGCCACCCTGGCGGCCGCGGTGGCGGGGGCGAGGCGCGTCTACCACGTGGCGGGGGTGGTCTCCACCCGGCGCCTCCGGAGCTTCCACGAGGGGAACGCTCTCGGCGCCCGGAACCTCCTGCGGGTCTGCCGGAGCCGGGCCCCGGGCTGCGAGAGGTTCGTGCTCGTCTCCAGTCTGGCCGCCCTGGGGCCCTCGCCGGGGGGGCGTCCGCTCCGGGAGGACGACCGCCCCCGTCCCGTGAGCGAGTACGGGCGCTCCAAGCTCCGGGCCGAACGCTGGCTCCGGGAGGAGGCGGGGGACCTGCCGCTCACCATCGTCCGGCCGCCCGTGGTGTACGGGCCGAGGGACCGGAACGTGACCCTCTTCTTCGACCTCGTGGCGCGCGGCTGGCGGCCGCGGTATCCCCGGGAGAAGTACTACTCCGTGATCCACGTCCGCGATCTGGTGCGCGGCCTCCGGCGGGCGGGGGAGAGTCCCGCCGCGGCGGGCCGGACCTACCACCTGGCCGGCCCCCGGGCCTGGTCGATGCGCGCGATCCTGGACCAGGCGGCCGGGATCCTGGGGGTCGCGCCCCGGGCCCTTCCCGTCCCCGAGCCCCTCCTCCCCCTGCTGGCCTCGGTCAGCGACGGGCTTCTCGCCGCCCTCGGGCTCCCGCTTCCTCCGGCGAGGGACAAGGTGCGCGAGATGCTCCCCGACGCCTGGATCGCCGACCCGGGGCGCGCGCGGAGGGAACTCGGCTTCACCACCCGCATCCCGCTCCGG
>JAOZQC010000015.1:0-4628 GCA_029932425.1 Planctomycetota bacterium
TCCCAGCACCGGCTTGGAGCCATCGCCCGCACGCCTGATGAGAAATGCGGGCTAGCCTACCTTCCTCGTCCGGGCGCAGGGTTTCCGCCGAATCGCCGCCGCCCTCGCGGGGGGAATGCTCGTCCCCGCCCCGCGGCGGGTCGGCCCCCGTCGCCCCCGGCCCCTCCCGGCGACGGCCCGGCGGGGACCGCCCCTCCGGGGAAGATGCGGGGGGCGCGCCGCCGGGGGAGGTATGCTGGGCGCGGGCGCCCGCGGCCGTCCCGGGGCCCCCACCGCGACCACGAGGAGTGGATCCCGCCCATGCACTTCGCCGACCGACTGCTGGACGCCATCGACGAGAAGGGGACCCCGGCCATGGTGGGGCTCGATCCCCGCTACGAGAGCCTGCCCGCGGAGCTCTCCCGGGGGCCGTCACCCGGCCGGGCCGCCGCCGCGGAGGCGATCCTCGCCTTCACCAGGAGGATCATCGACGTGGTGGCGCCCCTCGTCCCCGCCGTGAAGCCCAACATCGCCTTCTTCGAGGCCTTCGGCTCCGAGGGCTACCGCGCCTTCGAGGCGGTGGTGGCCCATGCCCGGGAGAGGGGTCTCCTGGTGGTGGCCGACGCGAAGCGGGGAGACATCGGCTCCACCGCCGAGGCCTACGCCCGGGCCCTGTTCGACGAGATCGGGGCGGACGCCGTCACCCTCTCTCCCTGGCTCGGGGAGGACAGCCTCCGCCCCTTCTTCGAGCGGGTGGACGGGGGAAAGGGCTGCTTCCTGCTCGTCCGGACCTCGAACCCCTCGAGCGCCCAGGTCCAGGACCTCCCCGCGGGGGACCGGAAGGTCTTCGAGGCGGTGGCGGACCTGGTGCGGGGCTGGGGGGAGAGCCGCCTCGGGGAGCGCGGCTTCTCCTCCGTGGGGGCGGTGGTGGGCGCCACCTTTCCCGCCCAGGCCGCGGCCCTCCGGGAGCGCATGCCGCGCACCCCCTTCCTCCTGCCGGGCTACGGTACGCAGGGGGGGAAGGCGGAGTCCCTGCGGAACGCGTTCGGGAAGGACGGGTACGGCGCCGTGGTGAACTCCTCCCGGGGGATCATCTTCGCGTTCTCGCGCGAGCCCTACGCCTCCGCGCTGGGGGAAGAGCGCTGGGAGGAGGCGGTGCGCCGTGCCGTCCTGGACATGCGGGAGGACCTGGCCGCCGCGGTGCCGGAGGCGGGTTGGCGGGCGTGACGGAACCCTGGTACCGGGAGGCGTTCCGGGCGCACTACCTCGAGGTCTACCGTCACCGGGACGATGCCTCCGCCGCCCGGGAGGCCGCGTTCGCGGCCCGCGCCCTGGGGCTGGAGAGGGGCGACCGCGTGCTGGACGTGGCCTGCGGCGCGGGGAGGCACGTGCGCGCCCTCCGGGCCCTCGGCTTCTCCGTGACCGGGGTGGACCTCTCCCCCGAGCTCCTCCGCGAGGCCCGCGGCCGAAAAGGGGGGGGGACCTACGTGCGGGCGGACATGCGGGCCCTCCCCTTCGCGCCCCGGTTCCGGGCCGCCACCCTCTTCTTCACCTCCTTCGGGTACTTCGAGAGCGAGGCCGAGGACCGGGGCGTCCTCCGGGGGGTGGCCGGGTGCCTGGTGCCCGGTGGTAGGATGCTCCTCGACGCGATGAACCGGGAGCGGGTGCGGGAGACCCTGGTGCCCGAGAGCGACGAGACGGTGGGCGGCACGCGGGTCCGGTCCGAGCGGCGGATCAGCGCGGACGGGCGGCGGGTGGAGAAGAAGGTGCGGGTGGAGAAGGCGGGCGGGATCGTGGCCGAGTACGTGGAGAGCGTCCGCCTCTACGGCCCCGCGGAGCTCCACCGGCTTCTCGAGGAGGCGGGGTTCGGGGTCCGGGCCCGGTACGGGGACCTCCGGGGCTCCCCCTTCACCCCGGACGCGGAGCGGCTGGTGCTCGTGGGGGAGCGGCGATGCTGAGGCACGAGCGGCTCGATTCCCCCGGGGGGGGCGCCCGGCCCCTGGCCGCGGCGGCGGAGGGGCGGACGGTGTCCCCGGAGCTGGCCGCCGAGCTCGCCGCCTACCAGCGCTCCCTGGGCGCCCCCCCGCCCGCGGTGCGGGCCGCGGAGAGCCTCGCCCGGCCCGCCGCCGCCGCCGTGGTCACGGGCCAGCAACCCGGGCTCCTGGGCGGACCGCTCCTCACGCTGGCCAAGGCGCTCTCCGCGATCGCCTGGGCCGGGCGGCTCGCGGAGGAGACGGGCCGGCCCGTGGTACCCGTCTTCTGGGTGGCCTCCGAGGACCACGACCTTCCGGAGGCGAACCGGGTGGGTCTCCTCACCGCGGGGGACCGGGTGGAGATCCTCCGCCTCGAGCTCGAGCCGGACGGGAGGATGCTCTCGGAGGTGGATCCGGGCCCCGGCGCGGAGGAGCTCCTGCGCCGGGTGGAGGACCTGCTCCCCCGGACCTCGTTCCTCGAGGCCGCCCTGGAGGGGCCGCGCGCGGCGCCGCGGGCGAACCTGGGAGAGTGGTTCGCGGGGATCCTCTCGCGCTGGCTCGGCGGAAAGGGCCTGGTGGTGGTCCATCCGCGGCACTTCCGGAGGGCGGCGCGGCGGGTCCTGGAGCTGGAACGCGCGCGCCCGGGGGCCATCGCCGCCGCCTGTGCGGAGGGTCCCCTGACCGTCCGGGAGCCCCCCTTCTTCCGGATCGAGGGGGGGCGGCGGGTGAGGCCGCGCTCCGCTTCCGACCTCCCGGCCGACCCCACCGCCGTCTCCTGGGACGTGGCGACCCGGGTGCTGGCCCAGAACGCCGCCCTGCCCGTGGCGGGCCACGTGGTGGGTCCCTCCGAGCTGGCCTACTGCCGCCAGGTGGAGCCCGCCCACGCCCTCCTCGACCTGCCCGCCCCCCCGCTCCTCCCCCGCGCCCGGCTCTGGCTCGTGGAGGGGAAGGTGGAACGCGCCCTGGCGCGGTTCGGGGTGGATCTCTCCGAGGCGATCGAGAAGGGGGAGGAGGCCCTGGCCGGCCGGGGCTTCGAGCCCGAGGAGTTCGACCGGGCCCTCTCCGGGCTCGAGGCGGCGATGGAACGGGCCCTGCGGGGGGTCCGGGAGGAGGCGGGGAGGGTGGACGAGGTCCTGCTCCGGAAGGCGGAGGGGGCGGAGCGGGAGATCCTGAGGGCCGTGCACCGGCTCCGCGACCACGCGCGGCGGGCCGCGGACCGGGTCCTGGGCACCGACCGGGAGCGGGCCCGCAAGGTCCTGGCCCACCTCCGGCCGCGGGGAGCGCCGCAGGAGAGGGTCCTCTCGCCGCTGCCGTTCCTCGCGCGGCACGGCACGGGGCTCGTGAAGCGGCTCCTCGAGGTGGTGCGGGAGGCGCCGGACGGGTGTTTCGCGGTCTACCTTTCCGGGGAGGATCGGCCCCGGGCGTCGGAGGAACGGTCTCGTGCAACGTGAACGGGAACAGGGAGTGGACGTCCTCGTCCTTGCGGCTCACCCCGACGACGCGGAGCTGGCCGCGGGGGGCCTCATCGCCAAGTGCGTCCGCCTGGGGTACCGCGTGGGCATCGTGGACTTCACGCACGGGGAGCTGGGGACGCGGGGCGGACCCGAGGTGCGGGCCCGGGAGTCCGCGGCGGCGGACCGCGTGCTCGGGGTGGCGGTCCGGGAGAACCTGGGCCTGCCCGACGGCCATCTCGAGGAGTCGGTGGAGAACCGCATGCTCGTGATCGAGGCGATCCGGAAGCACCGGCCGGCCCTGGTGGTGGCCCCGCACGGGGACGACCTCCACCCGGATCACGCGGTGGCGGGGCGCCTGGCCGCCGCCGCCTTCTATCCCGCCGGGTTCGCCCGCCTCTCCACGGGCTCCCCGCCCCACCGGCCGCGGGGGCTCTGCCACTACATGAACCACCCGCCGTTCGACGCCAGCTTCATCCTCGACATCACGGACGTGTGGGAGGTCCGCCTCGCCGCCGTGCGCTGCTACGCCTCGCAGCTCCACGATCCCCACTCGGACGAGCCGCAGACGAACGTCAGCTCGCCGGGCTTCCTGGCCCGGCTCGAGGCCCGGTACCGCCACTACGGCTCGTGGATCGGCGTGGAGTACGGGGAGCCCTACTGGACGGCGGGGCCGATCCCGCTCGGGGACCCGGTGGCCTGCCTGGCGGGAGGGGACCGCCCGTGAAGATCGGCATCGTGTGCTACCCCACCTACGGGGGATCCGGCGCCATCGCCACCGAGCTGGGCCAGACCCTGGCCCGCCGGGGCCACGAGGTCCACGTGATCTCCTACGCGCCTCCCTTCCGGCTGCGCGAGTTCCGCGCGAACCTCCACTACCACGCGGTGGAGGTCACCTCCTATCCCCTCTTCAAGTACCCCCCCTACGACCTCGCCCTGGCGAGCAAGATCATGGAGGTGGTGCGGGAGACGGGCCTCGACCTGCTGCACGTCCACTACGCCATCCCCCACGCCATCTCCGCCTACCTGGCCCGGCAGATGCTCCCCGGGAGCGACCTCAGCATCGTCACCACCCTCCACGGCACGGACATCACCCTGGTGGGCACGGAGAAGGCGTACCAGCCCATCACCCGGTTCGGCCTGGAGCACTCCGACGCGGTCACCGCCGTCTCGCGCTGGCTCGAGCGCGAGACCCGGAAGCTCTTCTCCGTGGAACGGGAGATCT
>JAOZQC010000015.1:4638-15587 GCA_029932425.1 Planctomycetota bacterium
TCATCCCGAACTTCGTGGACACGGAGCGGTTCCGGCCGGGCGCCGGCCGGGGGCTCCGGGAGCGGCTCGCCGAGCCCGGGGAGAAGATCCTCCTCCACGCCTCGAACTTCCGTCCCGTGAAGCGGACCCTGGACGTGGTCCGGGTCTTCGCGATGGTGCAGGCCCGGATGCCGGCCCGGCTCGTGCTGGTGGGCGACGGCCCGGAGCTCCCGCGCACCGCGGAGCTGGCTGGCGCGCTGGGCCTCCGCGAGAAGGTGATCTTCGCGGGGCAGCAGGCCACGGTGGAACACCTCCTGGCCGCCGCCGACCTCTTCCTCCTCCCCAGCGAGTTCGAGTCGTTCGGCCTGTCGGCCCTGGAGGCGCTGGCCTGCGGGGTCCCCGTCATCGCCACGAACGCCGGGGGACTCCCGGAGGTGATCACCGAGGGGGTGACCGGCCACCGGTGCCGCGTGGGGGACGTGGAGCGGATGGCGGGGCTGGCGGCGGAGCTGCTGGGTGACCCGGAGCGCCACCGCGCCGTGCGGGAGGCCGCCCGCCGCGAGGTCGTGGAGAAGTTCTCGGAGGAGGCGGTGGTGGATCTCTACGAGGGACTCTACACGGAGGTGCTGGGCGCCTGAGGGTCGTCCTCCGCCTCGTCGTCCGCGGGAGAGGGGATGGTGGGGATCTGCAGGTTGCGGAAGCGGTCGAGAATGGTCTCGGGGTTCTGCTGGGACTCGGGAACGATGACCCCGCCGGAGATGCAGAAGCGCGCCGCCTCGTCCACGGTGATGGGGAGGGGGATCACGTCCTTGGCGGGGACGAAGATCACCCACCCGGTGATGGGGGTGGGCGAGGAGGGGACGAAGACGTTGAGGCACGTGTCCCCGGTGGCCTCGTTCAGCTTGCGGAAGCCCAGGCCCGTGAGGAAGCCGATGGCGTAGACCCCCTCGCGCGGGTACGGCACCGCCACCACGGTGTGGAACTTCACGGTCCGCTCCCGCATGAGGAACTCCACCACCTGCCGCGCGTAGGGGTAGATGATCTTCACCACGGGAAAGCGCGCCATGCCCGCCTCGAAGCGCGACAGGACCCGCCGCCCCACGAAGGAGGCCAGGAAGAACCCGGCCACGAAGACGAGGATCAGCGCCACGAGGAACCCGATGATCGTGGGGTACTTCTCGTCCAGGTCCTTCCGCACCTGGTCCCAGCGGATGTTCTCCCGCCCCACGCGGTAGTCCGGGTTGGTGGCCGGGATCCGGTAGGTCTCCGCGTGGACGTCGATGGCGAACACCGATTCGAGGAGGCGGTTCCCGGGGTCCGTGTCCAGGAGGAAGGCCTCGATGCCCTGGTTCACGGGAGCCACCACGTACTGGGCGAAGAAGTTGTAGACGATCACCAGCACGCCGATGGTGAGCACGGTGGGGAGAAGCGCGCGCAGACCCCGCTTGAAGAACCGTGCGAGCCTGGACTTCAGGAGGGAAGGCATGGGATGGAGAGTCTAACGTCTTCGTCCCGCCCCCGCCACGTGTGAAGCCGCCTCCGTCCTCGGAGAGTCGCGGTCCCCACCGGGTCCCCGCGGGAGCGCGGGAACCCGCGGCCCGCCGGCGAAGGACCGGCTCCGGGAGGGGCCGCCGGGCCGGGACGCAGGGGGACCGGGGACGTCCCCGGGGCCCCGCCTTCCGCGCGAGGATCCCCCGCGGCTCAGGCGCGGCCCTCCTCCTTCTTCAGGATGCGGAAGAGGCGGTGGAGGGCCTCCTTCTCGATCTGCCGCACCCGCTCGCGCGTGAGACCCACGAGCTCCCCGATCTCCTTCAGGGTCATGGGCTCGTGGTTTCCGAGACCGAACCGGAGCTTCAGGATCCGGGCCTCCCGCTCCTTCAGGGAGTCGAGGAGCATCTGCAGGCGGTCCACCTCCGAGGACTCCACCACCTCCTCGTCCGGCCTCCGCGTCCGCGGGTCGGGGAGCGCGTCCGTGCCCTGCAGGAGGCTGTCCAGGCTCACGGACTGCCCCGCGCTGGCGTTGGCCCGCACCGCCCGGCGCACGAGGTGGATGTTCTCGGGGGGAATGCCGATCTCGTCCGCCACCTCCTCCAGGCTCGGCTGGCGGCCGAGGCGGTAGGTCAGCTCCCGGTTCGCGTTCTTCCACTTCGTGATGAGCTCGACCATGTAGGAGGGAATCCGCACGGTCTTCGCGGTGTTCACCAGGGCCCGGCGGATGGCCTGCTTGATCCACCAGGTGGCGTAGGTGGAGAAGCGGCACTCCTCGTCGGGGTTGAACCGCTCCACCGCCTTCAGGAGACCGAGGTTGCCCTCCTCGATGAGGTCCATGAAGGAGAGGCCCCGGTTCATGTAGTTCTTGGCGATGGAGACCACGAGGCGGAGGTTGGCCCGGATCATGCGCTCGCGCGCCTCCATGTCCTGCTCCTGGACGCGCCGGGCGAGCTCCTTCTCCTCCTCGGCGGAGAGCAGGGGGACCTCGTTGATCTCCTTCAGGTAGGTCTCGAGGGAGGGTTCCGCCATCCGTCTCGCATCTCCCGGGAAGAAGCCGGCCGCGGGGCATCATACCCGAAGAGGGGGGGAGCGGTCCCAAACCGCCGGCCGCGGATCCGGCGGGGCGCCCGGCCCCCCTCTCACACCGCGTTCTCCCCGCGGAACACCTGCCACACGGTGCGGAGGAGGATCTCCACGTCGAGGAGGAGGGACCAGCGCTCCAGGTAGGCGAGGTCGTACCGGATCCTCGCCTCGAGGTCCGACTCCCCGCGGAGGCCGTGGATCTGCGCCCAGCCCGTGAGACCGGCGGGAATCCGGTGGCGGAGCATGTACCGCGGCACCGACCGCCGGAAGCGCTCCACGAGGACCGGGCGTTCCGGGCGGGGGCCCACCAGGGACATCTCCCCCCGGAGGACGTTCACGAGCTGGGGAAGCTCGTCGAGGGAGAGGCGCCGCAGCAGGCGTCCCAGCCGCGTGCAGCGCGGATCCCCCCGCACCGCCCACACGGCTCCCGTCCCCTCCTCCGCGCCCACCTTCATCGTCCGGAACTTGAGGATCGTGAACCGGCGCCCGTCCAGGCCCATCCTCTCCTGGCGGTAGAGCACGGGCCGGCCCGAGGTGACGAGGACGAGCAGGGCGGTGAGCAGGAGGAGGGGGGAGAGGAGGACCAGGAGGACCGCGGAGAGGAGGAGGTCGAAGGCGCGTTTCAGGAGCCGCCGGATCCCGTAGAAGGGGGTCTGCTGGAGCGTGAACACCGGCATGCCCCCGAGCAGCGAGGTCTCGGGAAGGAGCGTCGCCGCCCCCAGGTCCGGCACCACGCGCACGTCCACCATCTCCCCGGAGAGCGTTTCCAGGATCCGGCCGAGCTCCTCGTGCCGGCTCGCGGGAAGGGCCACGAAGACCTGGTCCGGGTGCAGCGCGGCGAGGGAGGAGGAGAGCCCTTCCCATCCCGGGACGGTCCCGGCCACGTCCACGCCGCTCCGGGTCCGGTCCGCCAGCACCCGGGCCAGCGCCCGGGCCCGCGGTCCCTCCCCCACCAGGAGCGCCCGCCGCACCCCGACCCCCCGGCGGCGGAGGGCCGCGAGGATCCGCTCCGCGAGGGCCCGGGAGAGCCGGAGGAAGGGAATGCCCACGGGCAGGAAGAGGAGCAGCAGGCCGCGGCTGAACTGGACCTCGTCCCGGTAGAAGAGGGTGCCGGCGGCGAGGAGGAGCACGGCGGCGAGGACCGCCGCCGTCTCCCCGCCGCGGGCGGGGGCGGGGTCCGCCGCATCCGCGGGAGCCCGGTAGCGTCCCGTGAGGGCGAAGGCCAGGAGGGCGAGGGCCACCGACGGGAGCAGCGCCTCCAGGTACCGGGCGGGACGGTGGGGCCCGTGGACGGCGAGGAGCCCGGCGCCGAAACGCAGCCCGTAGGCCGTTCCCAGGGCCGCGGCGGCGGCGCAGGCGTCCGTGCCGAGGAGGATGGCGGTGCGGAGCTGGGCGAGCCGCCGGATCACCCCCCCATTCTCGCCCCGGGGAGGGGCGGGGGACAAGGTTGCCGCCCGGGAGCCCCGGAGCCGATTCCTTCCCGGGGTCCCGGCGGCCCCTTAGAATGCCGTTCTTCTCCCGTTCGAGGCCGTCTTGACCGTGCAGCGTCCCACATTCTCCGGCTCCCGCGAGCAGATCGTCACCGAAGAGGAGTTCCTCCTGCTCCTCGAGGAGGCGGCGTCCGGGGTGCTCGCGTTGCGGGAGAAGGTGCGGGCGGGCGCGGGCAAGGAGTGGCGGCGCCGGCTGGTGTCGAGTCTCCTGAAGGAGGTCCACCACCTCCGCACGGTCCTCAACGACTACAGCGCCAAGGAGAACCGCACCTTCTCCTACTTCGTGGAGCTGGTGGCCGGGATCCGCGGCTTCGCCACCATCATCTACGTGCTGAAGCACCTCCGGGAGCGCTTCCTCCGCTCCCCCTTCCGGGACGCGCCGGTGGCCTCCGGCTTCCTGGCCGGGATCTCGGAGACCCTCGCCTGCTGCGGCCGGACCCTGCGGGCGCTCTTCTCCGCGCTCCTCGCGGAGTGCGAGCAGCTGGGGATCGAGCTCCCCGAGGCCCTCCCCGCCAACGAGGAGACCGCCCCCGGCGAGCACGAGGTCCGGCCCCGCCTCCCCCACAACATCGACGAGGAGGAGATCACCGGGGAAGGGGCCCGGATCGCGGAGGTGGCCTCGAGCTTCCTCCGGGCGGTGGAGACCTACGAGGGCCTGGTGCCCCCCCGGCTCGAGACCTACCCGGAGCTGGCCGAGTTCGTGCTCCGCCGCCTGGACGAGGAGGAGGCCCGGACGATCACCAACCGGGTTCACACCATCCAGTCGAAGTACGACACCTACATCCAGCACACGGGCGCGGAGGCGCGTGATCCCGACCTCCGCCGGCTCCGGGCGGTGATCTCCCTCGTGCTCCACCTCTTCGAGGTGACGACCTATCTCGTGCACTTCTACGAGCGGCACGAGAACGACATCCGCTCCGAGAGGACGAAGGAGAGGATCGCGGGCATCGTCGACAAGAAGGCCGTCCTGGACCGGGCGGTGAACTTCGCGTTCCGGGGGGCGGGATGGTTCATGCGCGAGGGCCGCGAGATCTGTCTCCGGCTCCTGGCCTCCCACACCTCCATGCAGGAGCGCACCTTCCGGATTCCGGATGACGTGAAGCTCCACATCCGCCCCGCGTCCCTCATCGCCACCATCGTGAACCGGTACGGCACCCCGGTCACCATGCGGATGGGCGGTGCCGAGTGCGACGCGAGCTCCGTCACGGAGGTGATCTTCCTCGCGGGATCCCACTACGACGTGAAGGAGGTCACGTTCTGCGGCGACGAGCGCCCCCTGGACGACCTGGCGCACCTGTTCGAGGTCGGCCTCACGGAGGAGGGGCTCTCCGAGCTCCGGCGCCGCCTCCCCTACCTCACTCCCGCCTGAGCCCCGCTGGCTCTCTCCCGGGGAAACCCCCCCTGCCCCAGGACCGGCCGGGGACGCCATCGAGGTGAGCTTCTTGGCTTGGCCGAAGGCGAACACCGATCTCCGGGGCGGGATGATCTTCCCCTCGGCGTGCGGACGCTTGCGCCGACTTTTTCAAACCACAGCGGGGGCACGCCCGCAGCCGAACCGCGACGCACACGCCCGCGCTGCCCGTTCTGGCCGGAGGAGGCAGATCCTCCGGCCGCCGGCCGCCTACCGCGGCCGACCCCCTCCTCCCCGCAGGACCTCGGGCGCCTGCGGCGCCTGGTCCCGTCGAATCCCTGAGCCGCGCAAAGATTCGAAAGGTCAGTACTACAAGCAGGAATCCAGAGGCTTCGGTGGTTTCCTTCCGTGCATGTCAGACGCCGAGGTCCGACAGAGCAGACGGTCTGAAAGAGCGGCCCGGAAACCGGGAGTCACCAGCAAGCAAGCCGGATACGATCCGATCGGCACCGCTCAGGGCGCTCACTCTACCTGTTGTGCCTCCAGGAACATCGCCTTCGAGAGGGAGGCGAAGAACTGCTGGTACGGCTTCGGGTCCACGACAGCATGCTCCTGGTACTCGGCATTGGCTCGTACGAGTAGCTGGGTGGTTCCCCTCGGGCGCACGGTCACGGTGATGCGCAGGACATACCCCTCCAGCTTGGTTGCCGTAACCGTTCCGAGTTCCAAGTCAGCCTTGTCCAGCACGAAACCCAAATCCTGAAGGGTGGCCATCACTGTTCGTAGGGTTTTCTCCTTGTTGGTGGTGTCGAATGCTCGGGTCTGGATACTCCTGAGCTTGACCTGGCTCTCGTCCGCTGCAAGGAGCTGTGATTTCGAAGATCCGCACCCGACACCGACCATGGCAAGGACCAGAAGAGTACCGGCGCAGCTTGCTTGCCCAGCTCTCATATCTCGTGCGCCTCCAGGAAGATTGCCTTCGACAGTTTCGCAAAGAACTCTTGAAAGAGCTTCGGATCGAAGAGACCCTCGAGGTGTGAAACCTTCCCCTCGCTGTTCCACACAATCCGCTGGAATGTCACTCGTACGGCGATTCCGTCCGCAAACGGGCGGGTTACTATGCAGGCGCGCATCTTCTGAGTCTTGTCGAACGGAACTGCTTTCCCAGACAGAATCGACAGTAGGGTGGCGCCGATGACCTGTCCCGTATCGACCGCAGTGCGTTGTTTTGATGCGACGATGAGTCCAAGCTTCGACTCCGTCTCATCGATACTGAAGCCCAGATCTTGGAGCAAACCCGAGCATGCCGAGAGGAGCTTACCCTCTTCTGAGGTCTGGAAATAGCGGGTCTGCAGATGGCGGCGTTCCATGCTCTGTTCGTTCCATTGGAGGGCTTCCTTTGGAATTGCCGTTCGACATCCAACGGAGGAGAGGAGCAATAGGAATACCGCCGTGGACTTGGAGAGTGCCATGAGATCCCCTCAGAACCTGGAAGAATGGTATGCGAAATCGCGCACCTTTCCCGATTCGTCGAACTTGATGATGACGGTAAGAGTACGCTGACTGGTCTCGCTCGCTCCCGCCGAATGACTGGCACCGAAGAGGAGGAGCCAAATGCCGGCTTCGCTGCCCGAGGTCACGCGCTGAGTGTTGAGGCGGTCGTAGATCCAGACTTCCCTGCCTTGTTCGTCGGTCGAGACGATGTTCGGTGAGCCGAGGACGGCGGCGACTTCAGCGCCCGACATCCCCTTTCGAATCTCTTTCTGCACCGTCCCGACCGTCAGGCGATCGCCACCTCCCTCGACCGAAGAACGATGCTGCGCAGCCGTGCAGGCTGCGGGCAGGAAAGAAAGGACACCTAGGAACAGAACTCGGGAAAGGTTCATGGGGCCCTCCTTCGGGGTATGCCCTCCACGTGCGATGCTCAAAATACCAGTACGGTGGACAATCCACAAGGGGACGGGATTGCAGGGTCTTTGGCAGGTGGTGGAAGACAGGGATCGGAGGGATGGGCCTTCCTCACGTGCTCGCCGGCGCGAACCGGTGCGCTCGGGACGATGAGAGCTCGTTACGGGATACTTCGAGCGGCCCGTGATTGGTTGGCTCCGAAGGACGACGACCGCCTTCAACCCCCCGGGCTGCGCCTCTCGAGGCGGGGGTCCAGGAGGTCGCGCAGGCCCTCCCCCACCAGGTTCAGGCCGAGGAGGGCGAGGGTGATGGCGCCGGCGGGGAAGACGATGAGCCACCAGTGGCTCTCCACGGGGGTGATGGCCCGCACCCCGTCGGCGGCCAGGCGGCCCCAGGAGGGGTAGGGCTCCGGGATCCCCAGGCCGAGGAAGGAGAGGAAGGCCTCCTGGAGGATGACCCGGGGCACGGTGAGGGTGGCGTACACCACCACCACCCCGAGGAGGTTCGGCACGATGTGCCGGGCGAGGATCCGCACCGGCCCCGCCCCGAGAGCCCGCGCCGCCTCCACGAACCCGCGGGTCTTCAGGGTCAGCACCTGCCCCCGGACGATCCGGGCCATGGTGAGCCACTGCACCGCGCCGAGGACCACGAGGAGCGCCGCCACGCGCCGGGCGGGCGAGGCCTTCGGCCCGAGGAAGAGCGTCATCACGAGGATCACGAGGAAGAGGAAGGGCAGGGAGTACATCACGTCCACGAACCGCATGAGAACGGCGTCCACGCGTCCGCCCACATAACCCGATATAGCACCGTAAGTTACGCCGATCACCAGCGAGACGAGCGTGGCCACCACCCCCACGAGCAGGGAGACCCTCGAGCCGTAGACGAGGCGGGAGAAGAGGTCCCGTCCCTCGAGGTCCGTCCCCAGGAGGTGACCCTCCGTCCCCGGCGGCAGGTACTGGCGGGTGAGGTCCTGGGCCGCGTAGGGGTATCGCGTGACCAGGGGGGCGGCCAGGGAGAGAGCGGTGATCCCCCCCAGGAGCGCCGCCCCGAGCACCAGCCCCGGGCGCCTCACCGCGGCCTCCGGATCCGGGGATCGAGGATCCCCAGGGCCAGGTCCGAGAGGAAGTTCAGGAGGACGAGGAGCACGGAGTAGAGGAGGACGGTGCCCATCACCAGGGAGTAGTCGCGGTTCAGGGCGCTGTTCACGAAGTGCGTGCCGAGGCCGGGGAGGGCGAAGATCCGCTCGATGACCACGGAGCCCGTGAGGATGCCCGCCGCGGCCGGTCCGAGGAAGGAGACCACGGGGAGGAGGGCGGGGCGGAGCGCGTGCCCCCACACCACGCGCCGCTCGCGGAGCCCCTTGGCCCGCGCGGTCCGGATGTAGTCCTCCTGCAGCGTCTCCACGAGCCCCGCCCGCGCGAGCCGGGCGATGACGGCCGCGAAGGGCAACCCCAGGGTGACCGCGGGCAGGACGAGGGACGAGAACCCGGTGAGGCCCGCCACCGGCAGCACCCGAAGCCAGAGACCGAACACCCAGAGCAGCCCCGCCCCCAGCACGAAGTTCGGGACGGAGACCCCGAACACGGTGAGAAGGAGGATCGCCCGGTCCGCGGGTCCGCCGGGCCGGGTCCCCGCCGCCACTCCCGCCCCGATCCCCAGCACCAGCGCCAGGCCCAGGGCCAGCCCTCCCAGGGCGAGCGAGGGCGGGAGGGACTCCGCGATGAGCTCGTTCACCGTCATGCCCGGGTACCGGGAGGAGGGCCCGAGGTCCCCGTGGAGGAAGAGAGCCCGGAGGTAGCGGAGGTACTGCTCCCCGAGGGGGCGGTCCAGCCCGTACTTCCGCTCCTGGGCCCGCCGGACGCTCGCCTCCACCGCCCGCTCCTCGTCGAAGGGCCCTCCCGGCGCGATCCGGAGGAGGAAGAAGGAGAGCGTGGCGATCACGAAGATCGTGAGGAGAAGGCCGAGGAGGCGCCGGAGGACGAAGGGGGCGCCGCGGCCTCTCCTCTCCCCTCCCCGGTCCCGGGCTTCCTCACTCATCCTCGGGATCCTCCACCCACAGGTCCTCGAACCGGGTGAGACCCATCACGTTGGGGGAAAACCCCCGCACCCGGGGCGCCACGAGGCAGCGCACGGCGGGATGGTAGAGGGGGAGGATCGGCGCCTCTTCCCGGACGAGGATCTCCTCCGCCCGGCGGAAGAGGGCGAACCGGCGCCGGGCGTGGTCGGCGGGGGTCTCGCCCGGGCGGCGCTCGGCGGCGGCGTCCAGGAGGCGCTCGTAGGCGGCGTGGCTCCATCCCGTGCGGTTGTTGCCGCTCGTCTTGCGGAAGCAGAGGAGGAACGTGGCGGGGTCCGGGTAGTCGCCGATCCACTGTCCCAGCGCGAGGTCGTACCGGAGCCCCCGCATCGCGGCGTAGTAGACCTTCCTCTCCCGGGCGGTGAGCCGGACGGTGATGCCGAGGACCTTCCTCCACTGGTGCTGGAGCACCGTGGCGAGGGCGGCGTACTCCGGGTTCTGCGGGTAGAGGAGGGTGACCACGGGGAAGCCGCGGCCCCCCGGGAAGCCGCCGCCGGCGAGGGCCTCCCGGGCGCCGCGGGGATCGTGGGCCGGGCCGGGGGCCGGGCGGTAGCCGGGGAGGACGTCGGGCACGAGCGAGCCGGTGGGGATCTCGCCTCCCCGCGTGATATGCTCGCAGATCGCCGGCCGGTCCACGGCGAGGCCCAGCGCGCGGCGCACCTCCACGCGGTCGAGGGGCGGCCGGGTCACGTTCACCCGGACGAAGGCGGTGGCCAGCTTGGGGCCGTGGACGTAGTCGGGGCGCCGTCGCAGCCGGTGCACGATCGGGGAGGGAACGGTGAAGAGGAGGTCGGCCCCGCCCGTCTCGTAGAGGTTGAACTGGGTGTTTGCGTCCGCGATGGGCAGGAGCCGGATGCGCCGGAGGCGGACGCGGGCGCGGTCCCGGTAGCGGGGGTTCCGGTGGAGGAGGATCTCCCGGTAGAAGGACCAGCGCTCGAGGAGGAAGGGCCCGTTCGTCACGATGTTCTCCGGGCGGGTCCACCGCCTCCCGTGGCGCTCCACGGCCCGGCGGGGCACCGGGAGCAGGGTGAAGAAGGCGGCCAGGGAGGGGAAGTAGGGAACCGGGTGATCCAGCCGGACCCGGAGAGTGCGGGGATCCGGGGCCTCGATCCCCACCGCCCCGGGAGGCGCCCGGCCCCGCTGCCGGTCCCGGGCCCCGGTCACGTCGAAGAGGAGACCCGCGTAGGGGGAGGCCGTCTCGGGGGAGAGGACGCGCAGCCAGGAGCTCCGGAAATCCTCGGCGGTCACCGGGCGTCCGTCCGACCAGCGGGCGTCCTTCCGGAGGTGGAAGGTCCAGGTCCGCTCGTCCGGAGAGACCTCCCAGCGCTCCGCCACCCCGGGCCGGACCTCCAGGGTCCGGGTGTCCAGGCGCGTGAGCCCCTCGAAAAGGGCGGTGGCGATGCGCCCCTCCGCCACCCCCGTCATGAGGGCGGGGTCCAGGGTCTGGGGCTCGCCGTCCTGGGCCACGGTGAGGTCCGCGGCGGGCGTGGCGGGGCCGCAGGCGGCGAAGAGGAGGAGGAGGAGGAGGGCGGCGGCGGACCCTACCTTCCCAACCACAGCCTCTCCGCGAGCA
>JAOZQC010000016.1:0-11660 GCA_029932425.1 Planctomycetota bacterium
CGCGCCTCGGCCTCCCCCGGCCCCGCCAGGGTCACGTTCTCCGGGGCGAGCCCCAGGTGGACCGTGACCTCCCGCCCCGTGGAGTTGTGCACGGTGGCGGTGATGGTGGTCTTGTCTCTCTGCACCAGGAAACGGGGCGTGTCCACCCGGACCAGGAGATCCTTGCGGGCGAGGAGATCCGCCGTCCCCTCCCCCACCAGCGTCCCCTTCGTGGTCCCCCGGGCCACCGCCCGCCAGGTGGTGAGGTTGTCCGGGAGGGTGAAGGTCACCTTCGCCGTACCGTCCTTTCCGGTGACCACGCGAGGGGACCAGTACGCGGTGTCCGCGAACCGGGCCCGGAGCTCCGCGGGCACGAGGGCCCCGCCGGCGACGAGCCCATCCTCGTTGGCCTCTTCCTGGAGCCTCCGGAAGTTCGCCTTCCCCTCCTTCCAGGAGCCCGCGAACTTGTCCTTCGCGGCCTTGCTCGCGGCCCGCCGGGCCCTGGGCTTCCCCGGGGCGCCGGCGTCCGCGGGTTCCCGCGCCCCGGGAGGCGCCTCCGCGGCGGGCCCCCGGTAGCGGCCTCCGTGGCGGCCCCCGAAGGCCCCCCCGGCGCCGCCCCCGGTGGCGACGTACCCCGTGGACTTCTTGGCCATCTCTTCCTCGCGGGCCTCGAGGCGCCTCGCGGCCAGGCCCGCCATGGTCCGTTCGAGGAGCGAACGGGCCACGTAGTTCTCGGGGCTCACCTGGAGGGCCTTGCGGAACTCGATGGCCGCGCTCTCGAGGTCGCCCCGCTCCAGGTACTCCTTCCCCGAGTTCACGTACTTCATCGTCCGGTTGAACTTCTCCCGGCCGAGCTTCCGCAGCTCCTCCGCGATCACGTCCTTGTTCGTGGGCACCGTGACCCCGCGGTAGCGGAAGGCGTGGGAGGAAGCCGTGGTCACCGTCCGCTTCCGCCGCTGGTCGTAGAAGAAGGGCTTGATCTGCGGGGTCCCGTCCGGCTCCAGGGCGAGGATCGAGCGGTCGATGACCGCCAGGCTCACCTCCGCCGCCACCGGCTGTCCCCGCTGGTCCGCGGTCCGCACCGTGAACGCCACCTCTTCCCCGGGCCGGACCTCCCGGGCGGCGGGCTCCACCTTCACGTCGAGGTACCGGAGCACGTACACCTCGTCCCCCGCCTCGTGGAGCTTTCCTCCCGCGGGGACCGCGATCCGCACGAAGACGTTCGGGGAGTAGGACGGCTTCATGAGGAGCCGGAGCGTGGTGGAGCGCTCCGTGAGCCGGACCACCCGGTAGTCGAGAACCCGCTCCCCCTCGAAGGTGAGCAGCGCCCAGGCCGGGGCGACGGGGCTGTTCACCAGGACCTCCGCCGTCTCCCCTTCCCGATAGATCCGCCGGGCCGCCACCACCTTCGCCTGCTTCGCCAGGTCCTCCGCCTCCCCGGAGAGGGTCACCGCGGCGGTGGCGAGCACCCGGGTCCCCGCCCGGTCCGTCCCCTCGTAGCGGAGCTCGTACTCCCCCGGCCGGTCCGCCTTCACCTTGACCAGGGCCCGGCCGTCCGGGCCGGTGACCACCTCCTGCCGGCTCACTTCCGAGCGGGTGGTGCGGCCCTCCCCGAAGCCGAGCCGCACCACGGCCAGCTCGCCCTTCGCGGCCACCGGGAAGTGCAGGGCGTCCACGGTGCGCACCCGGAGGGAGATCTCCTCCCCGGGCCGGGCCACCTTCTTCGCGGGGGTGAGCAGGGCGTAGTAGCCCCGGCGCGTCACCACCACCGGCACCCCGTCCCTCACCCAGCGGCGGTTCAGGTCCAGGGCCTCGAAGAGCACCAGGTACCGGGCGTCCTCGTCGAGGTCCTCCGCCCGGAAGGAGAGCTTCGCGTTCCCGTCCGCGTCCGTGCGGAGCTCCCCCTCCTTCACGGGGCGCATCCCGCGCGCCTCGAGCCGGCGCCGCGCCGCCTCCCGGGCCGGGTCCTTCGTGAGCCAGGCGAACTCGTCCTCCGCCGAGGGGTCGAAGAGAAAGCCGCCGCGGTAGATCCGGTACCGCACCACGGTGTCCGGCACGGCCCCCCCGAAGTAGTAGCGGAGCGCCACCTCGAACCGGACCTCCTCCCCGGGAAGGTAGGTCCGGCGGTCCTTCCGTGCGGTGATGGTGAACTCCGGCTTCACGTACTCCCGCACCGCGAAGGAGCCCGTGAACGTCTTCCGCTCCCCCTCGGGCCGGGCCACGATCCGGAAGGTCCCCACCGCGGCCTCCGCGGGGAGCTTCCACGTGGCGGCCACCGTCCCGTACTCGTTCGTGACGAGCCGCTTCGCGAAGATCACCGTGTCCTCGGGATCACGCACCTCGAGGAGAAGCGCCTCTCCCGCGGTGGGAACATAGGCGCCCCGGACCGCCTTCCGGTAGATCCCCCGGAGGTGCACCTCCTGCCCCGGCCGGTACAGGGGACGGTCCGTGTACAGGTACACCTTGCTCGAGTAGCCGAAGCCCGCGGCGCGGATGATCTTCAGGCCGGCGGAGGCCACGTGGCCCTCCGCCTCCGCGAAGAACCTCACCGCCCCGGAGCCCGGAGGCCCCTCGCGGAGGTAGGTTCCGTCCTCCCGCGTCCGGCCTTCCGCGACCACCTTGCCGCCCGCAAAGGTGAGCACCCGCACGCCCGGCCAGGGCTCGCCGGTCCTCTCGTTCACCGCGAAGAGGAGGGTCTGGCCGGGGCACTGCTTCGTCACCACCGCGAGGTCGCTCACCACCACCAGCGTGGAGGCCGTGAGGTCCTCCTCCTGGAGCGTCACGATCCAGGCGCCCGGCCCCTCGAGCGGCAGGGCCACCTCCCGGTCGAAGCGACGGTACTTCTCGAAGTCCGGCACCGTCACCTCCCCCTCGAAGGTGGGTTTCAGCACCGGGACCTCCACGTGCTCCGCCAGGCCCGCCAGCGTCCCCTTCTCCCGGAAGACCTCCTCGAGGTCCACGGCGTAGGCCCGCACCTTGAGCTTCTCGATGTTCCGGGTGGCCACCCGGATGGCGCACGGCTCGTCGCTCCGGCGCACCCGCTCCGTGGTCACGGAGAGCTCCTTCTTCCTGAGCTCCGCGAGGATCTTCCTCGCGGCCCGGGCCTCGGCGGAACGCGGGTACCGCTTCGCCAGCTCCTCGTAGGTCTCGATGGCCTTCGGGAGGTCGGCCCGATCCTCCTCCAGGGTCCGGCCGATCCGGAAGAGCGCCGCGGGCGCCCACTTCGTCGACGCGTACTTCGAGGCCGCGATCCGCCATTCGGCGATCGCCCGGTCCCAGGCCTTCCGGCGGTGCTCGATCTCCCCGAGGTAGAGCTGGGCCTCCCCGGACAGCGCGTGCACGGGGTAGGCCGAGAGGAACGCCCGGAATCCGCGCTCCGCGGCGGCGAGCAGCTTCTCCTTCTCCTTCTCCCCCGCCTTCACCCACCGGGAATAGGGGGTCATCCCCTTGGCGAACGAGGCCTGGGCGATCCGGCCCTGCACCGCCGTCCACCGCTCGTCGTTCGGCCACCGGGAAAGGAACTCCTTGAAGGCCGCGATCGCCCGGTCGTACTCCTCCTTCCCGACCCACGACCTCCCGATCATGTCGAGGGCCGCGGGGGCTCCCTTGCCTTCCGGGAAGGCCTCGAGGAAGCGCCGGTACTCCGCGATGGCCGCGTCGTAGCGACCGAACCGGTACTCCGCCTCCCCGATCTTCCCCGCGATCTCCTCCGCCCTCTCGTGGGAGGGGTACTTCTCCCGGAACTCCTTCCAGTACGAGAGCCCCCGCGCCAGCTCCTCCTCGTCCTTCGTGGAGAGCGGCCGGTACGTCTCCCCGAGGGCGATCAACGCCTCCGGCGCCCACTTCGAGTCGCCGTACTTCTCCCCCACCCCGCGAAAGTACTTCCGGGCCTCGAGGACCTTTCCGAGCTTCCCGAGCGCCCGGCCCAGGCCGTAGGTGGCGTCGTCCGCCACGTCCGAGCCCGGGTGCTTCTCGAGCAGCTCCTTCCACTCGCGGACGGCCCCCGCGAAGTCCCCCGTCTCGAACCGGCTCCGGCCGATCCGGTAGGACACCTGCGGGGCGTCCTCCTCCGAGAGCCGGATGGAGCGGGCCTTCTCGTAGTAGCGAAGGGCCGCCCGGTAGTCCCGGACGAGCTTCTTCCGGCCGAATTCGTCGGGCTTCTCCACCCCCTCGAAAGCCTGCTTCGCCAGCTCCAGGTAGTAGCCCGCCACCTTCCGCTCGTAGGCGTCGCCCCCCAGGAAGTCCACCTGCTCCCGGTAGATCCGGGCGGCGTCCCGGAACCCCCGCATGCGGGCGTAGGCCTCCCCCATGAGGAAGCGCACCTTCCCCTCGAAGGTCGATCCCCGGAAGCGGGCCAGGAACGCGCGCCCGGCCTCGAGCGCCCCCTCGTAGTCCTTTCGGGCCAGGCGGGCCCGGACGAGGAGGAGGCCCGCTTCCTCCACCCGCTCCCCCACTCCGTACCTGTCCAGGTAGGCCCGGCAGAGCCCCTCGGCCTTGCCGTAGTCACGGTCGGCCATGGCGATGCGGACGGCCTCGAAGTCCCTCCCCGCCGCCGGCCGCTCCGCGGCCAGGAGTCCCGCGCCCGCGAGCAGGAGCGAGAGCAGCGGCAGGAGGAAGAGTGCGGTGCGTGGCGTGCGCTTCATCGTTTCGACTCCTTTTTCCGGTTCTTCTCCCGGCGTTCCTTCTCGGCCACGAGCTTCCGGACCATCTCCAGGGCCTTCTCCACCTCCCGGCGCAGGCGGCGGACCTCGTCCCGGAGCTCCGCGAGCTCGTCGCGGGAGGAGGCCGCCCGCTTCTTGTCCGCGGCGGGGGCCGCCTTCTCCACACCGAACTCGGCGAGGGCCCGCACCGCCAGCTCGGACGCCTTCCCCTTCCCTCGCGCGCGCCTTTGAAGGAGGGGCACCGCCGTGCGGTCGCCGAGCAGGGCGAGCTCCCGCGCGGCGTCGTCGACGAAGGGGCTCTCCGGGTACTCCCGGACCAGGCGGAGGAACGCCACCACCGCGTCCGGCTCCCGGTCCTTCACGCGAAGCAGGCACCGCCCCCTCCAGTACAGGCAGTCGTCGGCCACCCTCGAGGCGGGGTCCGCCCCGAGGACCGCCCGGAACAGCTCCGCGGCGGAGGCGGGGTCTCCCCCCAGCATGACGAGGCGGGCCTTCTTGAACCTCGTCTCCGGGTCCTCCTTCCCCGGGGCGGGTCTTCCCTCCCCGGCGCCGGCGTGGGCGGCCAGGACGGCCGCGAGCAGACCGACCGCGACTCTTCTCATGGCAACCTCGCGAGGCTCACGACGCGGGCCTCGTCCGCGAGCGAGAGGAAACCGGGATCGTTCTCCACCTGCACCAGGAGGTCCTCGGCGGCGGCGAGGAATCTCCGCCGGGGGCCCGACGCCTCCCTCAGGGCCGCCCGCACCCGGGCGAGGAGCCCGATCTCCCTCGCCTCCGCGGCGAGCCAGCCGGCGTCCCGAGGCCCCGCGTTCTCCGCCTGGGCCAGCCAGTCCGCCAGGGCGTGCGGAGAGACCGCGCCCCGGGCGTGGCCGGGCCCGGCGGTCCGGGGGGCGGAAGAGAGAGGAGAGGGGGGGGAGAGGGGGAAGACGAGCACCAGGACCGCGGCGGCGGCCGCCGCGGCCAGGAGGGGGACCACCCGCGCCGCCCGGGGGCTCCTCCGGGGCAGGCGCCGCCGCACGGCCTCTCCCAGGTCCCCGGGGACCGCGGGGCCGGGCTCCCGGGCCGCCAGGCGGGAGAGCCGCCGGCAGGCCTCCACCTCCGCGCGAAGATCGGGGCGCACCCGGAGGGCCCTCTCGAAGGTCTCCCGATCCCGGGGGGAAAGGGTGCCGTCGAGGTAGTCCTCCACCAGGAGCAGCAGGCGATCCGGCTTCATCGTTCCCCCAGCTTCTCGAGAAGCTCCCTCCGGGCCCGGAAGAGCCGGACTTTCAGGGTGCCCGGGGCGACGCCCGTCACGGCGGCGATCTCGGCGATGCTCATTCCCTCGTAGTACCTCAGCAACACGGCCAGCCTCTTCTCAGGGTCCAGCCCGTCCACGGCCCGGCGGAGCCTCTCCGCCTCCTCCCGGTCCTCCGCCCGGGCCTCGGGCCTCTCGCCGCCCGGGACGAGCCCCAGGCGTTCGCCCGCCGTCACCGTGCCCCGGCGGGCGCGCCTCCGGAGCAGGTCCCGGGCGAGGTTCGCGGCCACGGCCAGGAGCCACGTGCCGAAGGGCCGCCCGGGATCGTAGGTGGAGAGCCGGGCGAACGCCCGCGCGAAGGTCTCCTGGCAGACCTCCCGGGCGTCCTCCCGGTGCCGGAGGTACCGGTAGGCCACGCGGTAGAGGCGTTCCTGGTACCGCTCCACGAGACCGTGGAAGGCCTCCGTGTCGCCGGCCAGGCAGCGCTCCACCAGTTCTCGATCGCTCGGCATGGTCGTTCATGGCCACCGGTTTCTACGACGGGCGGCGGCATCGGTTACGAGGGTACCCTTTCCCCCGCGCCCGCGGAAACGGGGTGCGGCCCCCGCCCCGCCTGCCAGCCCCGCCGCGGACCTCCGGAGGGCCGCCTCCCCGGGCGGAGAGGCGGGGACACGTTTAGTTTTAAGGCGGGAGGAGACCGGTGGCCGACAATCGTCGCATGAGCGATCCCATGCCTTACCTCACCAGCGACCTGCCCGGAACGGGAGGGCGCATCCGCGAGCGGGTGGAGGACTTCGTGGTGGAGGAGATCCCCCTCTACGAGCCCGCCGGCGTGGGAGATCACCTCTACGTCACGATCCAGAAGGCGGGCATCTCCACTCACGACGCCATCGGCCGGCTGGCCCGGGCGCTGCGGTTCCCCGCGGGCCGCGTGGGGTACGCCGGCATGAAGGACGCCCGGGCCGTGGCCCGGCAGACCTTCTCCTTCGCGGGGCTCTCCCCGGAGGACGTGGCCCGGGTCTCGGTGCCCGGCGTCATGATCCTCGAGGCCCGGCGGCACAAGAACAAGCTGCGGGTGGGACACCTGCGGGGGAACCGGTTCCTGATCCGGATCCGGCACGTGGCGCCGGGTTCGGACCGGGCCGCGGAGGCCGTGCTCGAGACCCTGGCCCGGCGCGGCGTCCCGAACATCTACGGGGCCCAGCGCTTCGGGTCGAAGGGCGACTCCTGGCTCGTGGGCCGGCACATCCTGCGCCGGGACTGGGACGCGGCGGTGGACGTCCTGCTGGGCCGTCCCGGCGAGAAGGAGAAGGACGAGCGGCTGCGCGAGGCGCGGCATCGCTACGAGGCGGGGGACATCGAGGGGGCCTACGAGCTCATGCCCAGGTCCTTCACCGCCGAGCGCCGGGTGCTGGAGATCCTCCTGCGGGAGGGCACGCCGGAGCAGGCCATGCGCAGGATCCCGAAGAGCGTGTACCGGATCCTCGTCTCCTCCTACCAGTCCTGGCTCTTCAACCGGCTGGTCCGCGACCGCTTCCCCGATCTCGGCCGCCTGGAGAAGGGGGATCTCGCCTTCCTCCACGACCGGGGCGCCGTGTTCCTGGTGGAGGACCCGGCCGCGGAGCAGTCCCGGGCCGATGCGCTGGAGGTGAGCCCCTCCGCCCCCCTCTTCGGCACGAAGACCACCCTGGCGGAGGGGGAACCCGGGCGCCGCGAGCGGGAGCTCCTCGCGGAGGAGGACCTCGACCTCGAGGACTTCCGGCTCCCGGGCTTCCGCTTCACGGGGGAGCGGCGACCGATCCGGGTGCCCCTCGGCGACGCGAGGGTCCGGCCCGAGGGCGACGACGTGATCCTGGTGGGCTTCAGCCTTCCCCGGGGCTCCTACGCCACCACCGTCCTCCGGGAGATCATGAAGAACTGATCCGTTCCGGGCCGCGCTCCGCCCTCGGCTCCGGCTCACCTTTCGCTTACAAAATCGCCGCCGCCCCGTATGTTGGGACCATGCGGCGGATCGCCTTCATGAACCAGAAGGGCGGCGTGGGGAAGACGACCACCGTGGCCAACCTGGGTGCGGCCCTCGCCCTCATGAAGCGCCGGGTCCTGGCGGTGGACGTGGATCCGCAGGCCAACCTCACCACCCATCTCGACCACCAGATGGACCCCGAGGGCCCCACGGTGTACGAGGTGCTCACCGGGCGCGCCACTCCCGCGGAGGCGATCGTGCCCACGTCGACGCCCGGCCTCCACCTCCTCCGCTCCTCGATCGATCTCTCGGGGGCGGAGATCGAGCTGGTGAGCAGCTTCGGGCGGGAGACGATCCTGCGGGAGGCGCTGGAGCGTCACCTCCGGGAGATGCCGGCGGAGGAGCGGTACCACTTCCTCCTGCTCGATTGCCCGCCCAGCCTGGGGCTGCTCTCCCTGAACGCCCTCACCACCGCCACCGAGGTGATGATCCCCATCCAGACGCAGTTCTTCGCCATGCGGGGGATGTCGAAGCTCCTCGAGGTGATCCGCCTGGTCCGGAAGCGGCTGAACCCCCGGCTGGTCATCGGCGCCATCATCCCCTCCATGGCCGACTTCCGGACGAACCTGACCCGGGAGGTCCTGGAGGAGATCCGCCAGTACTTCGGGGAGAAGGTCACGCGCACCGTCATCCGCACGAACGTGCGCCTGGCGGAGGCCCCCTCCCACGGGAAGACGATCTTCCAGTACGAGCGGTACTCCCGCGGAGCCCGGGACTTCCTGGACCTCGCCCGGGAGATCCTCTCGCCCGGAGAATTCGCTTCGCCCTCCGTCCCGGAATCGCCGAAGAGCGAAAGGACCGTACCGGGAGGGGACGCCGACCATGATGCGGTACCGGATGAGGATCGACAGGACGGGGGAGGTGTTTCCCCTCTCTCCTGACCGGCCCCTCACCATCGGCCGGGCCCGGGACAACGACCTGGTCCTCCGCAACCACCTCGTCTCTTCCCATCACGCCCGCCTGGAGCTCAAGCCGGAGGGTCCGGTCATCATCGATCTCGGGTCGAAGAACGGGACCTGGATCAACTCGCGACGCATCCACCGCGTCCGGCGGCTCACGGACGGGGACCGGGTGGCGGTGGGCGGCGTGACGCTCTCCCTGCTCGGCGACGGTTCCGGCGTGGAGACCGCGGTCCGGTTCCTCGACGAGGTCACGGACACCCAGAAGGTCCTGGGCTCCATCGACACCCGGGCCAGCGTCCTCGCCGACGAGGGGGAACGATCCGAATCCTTCCGGGCGCTGGAGACCGCCCACCGGGACCTGGCCGTTCTCCACGAGATGGAGGGGATCCTCCTTCTGGCGAAGGACGAGGAGCTCCTCCTCGCGCGCCTCCTCGACCTCGTCTTCGACGTCCTGCCCGCGGACCGGGCGTGCGTGATCCTCCGGAGCCCCTCCGGGGTGCCGGAGACGAGAGCCGCGCGCTCGCGGAAGGGGAAGGAGCGGGGCCTCGCGGTCTCGCGGACGATCCTCATGAGGAGCCTCGACGAGGGGCTCTCCCTCCTCACCGCGGACGCCGCCTCCGACGAGCGATTCCGGGCGGGGGACTCCGTGATCATCCAGGGAATCCGGGCGGCCATGTGCGCGCCGATCCGGGGCAAGCGGGAGATCCTCGGTGCGCTCTACGCCGACACGCGCATCCGGCGCGGGGCGTTCACGGGGGAGGACTTGAAGCTCCTCACCACCCTCGGCGTGCAGGGGGGCATCGCCATCGAGAACCTGCGCCTCACCATGCGCGCCCTGAAGGCGGAGAGGCTGGCCGCCATCGGCGGCGTGGTGGCGGGGCTCTCCCACGACATCCGGAACATCCTGGGGGCGCTCCGCGGCGGCGCCTACGTCATGGAGCAGATCGTCTCGGAGTCCTCGGATCCGGACCTCCGCGAGGCGTGGGAGATCGTCCGGCACGGCACGGACACCATCTCCGCGCTCGTGGAGGACATGGTCTCCTACTCCAAGGACCGCCGTCCCGCCAAGGAGCCCGTGGACCTGAACGGGCTCGCCGCCCGGGTCACGGAGCGGTTCCTGCCCCGCGCCCACGAGCAGGGGGTGGTCCTGCGGTTCGACGCCCGGCCCGAGCTCGGCGACGTGCCCCTGGAGAGCCCTTCCATCGACCGCGTGCTCTCGAACCTCATCGCCAACGCCCTGGACGCGGTGGGCACCGGGGGAGGGGTGGTGCGGGTGGAGACCGGTCTCGACGAGGAGGGCGCCCAGGCCGTGATCACGGTCTCGGACACGGGCTGCGGGATCCCGGCGGAGAACCTGGACCGCATCTTCGATCTCCTCTTCTCCACCAAGGGCTCGAAGGGGACGGGCTTCGGCCTCGCGGTCACGAAGAAGATCGTGGAGGAGCACGGGGGCCGGGTCGAGGTGGAGTCCGAGGTCGGGCGGGGCACCACCTTCCGCATCCTTCTGCCCCGGGGTTGACGCTTCCCGGCGGGGGCCCCTACAATCCGCCTCCGGTGTCTCCATCGATCACATCGTGACGGCGCAGGGCGGACTCCGTGACCCATCCCATCGACGATATCCCCCGGGACCTGGCCCGCCGCTTCGCGGGCCGGGACATCATCTCCCCCCGCGAGTTCGAGAAGGAGGAGATCCTCTTCCTCCTCGACACCGCGAAACGGTTCGAGCACTTCCGGGAGCCCATCCTGGCCGGACGCATCCTGGCCGCGCTCTTCTTCGAGCCCTCCACCCGCACCCGCCTGAGCTTCGAGAGCGCCATGCAGCGCCTGGGGGGCAGGGTCCTCGGCTTCGCGGAGAAGGGGGTCTCCAGCGTGGCCAAGGGAGAGAGCCTGAGGGACACGATCCGCGTGGTGGAGGCCTACTGCGACGCCATCGTGATCCGCCATCCCCTGGAGGGGGCGGCGCGGGTGGCGGCGGAGGCCACGGACCGGCCGGTGATCAACGGAGGGGACGGCGCGAACCAGCACCCCACCCAGACGCTCCTCGACCTGTACACGATCCGGGAGGAGAAGGGGAGGCTCGACGATCTCCGGATCGGGTTCCTGGGGGATCTCAAGTACGGCCGGGCCGTGCACAGCCTGGTGGAGACGCTGGCCCACTTCCGGGTGGAGATCACCCTCATCTCGCCGGAGTCCCTGCGCCTGCCGGACCAGCTCAAGGAGCAGCTCGTGCAGCAGAAGATCTCCTTCCGGGAGGAGACCGAGATCCTGCCCGCGGCGAGGGACCTCGACATCCTGTACACCACCCGGATCCAGAAGGAGAGGTTCCCCGACCCCCTCGACTACGAGAGGGTGAAGAGCGTCTACCAGGTGGACCGCTCGCTGATCGGGGAGGTGGGAGAGGAGCTGACGATCATGCACCCGCTGCCGCGGGTCACGGAGATCAACCCGAACCTCGACGACTACCCCCGGGCGGCGTACTTCCGCCAGGCCGCGAACGGCGTCACCGTGCGCAAGGCGCTCCTGGCCCTCGTGCTCGGAGGCATCGAATGACGGAACGCGTGGAGTACAAGGTCACGGCGCTCAAGCAGGGCACGGTCATCGACCATCTCCCGCCGGGGATGGCCCTGAAGACCCTCCAGGTGCTGGGCGACGTGGGCGACGGGGTGGTCACGCTCGGCATGCGTCTCGAGTCGCCCACGTGGGGGAAGAAGGACATCATCAAGATCGAGAAGCGCGAGCTCACCGAGCACGAGTACGACCGGCTCGCTCTCTTCGGACCCCACACCACCATCTCCATCATCCGGGACTACAAGGTGGTGGAGAAGATGAAGGTGTCGATCCCCGACGAGTTCCGGAACGTG
>JAOZQC010000016.1:11670-15584 GCA_029932425.1 Planctomycetota bacterium
GAGTTCACCGGCGTCGTGAAGTGCCAGAACCCGAACTGCATCACGAACCACGACGAGGTCCCCACCCTCTTCCACGTGGAGCTCCGGGAACCCCTCCGCATGCGCTGCCACCACTGCGAACGAATCGTCAGCGGCAAGGAGGCCGAGCTCCTCTGACCCCCGGAACGCGGGCCGCCCCTCGTCGCGGGCCCGCGCGGAGGAAGGAGCGGGAAGAGATGGCCGACCAGAGGGGGATCCTGATCGGGGAGGACACCGAGGAGAACGTGGTGTTCCTCTCCCAGATCCCGGACGACCGAGCGGGGGTTTCCGAGGAGGTCCGGAAGTTCCTCTTCACGCGCCTTTCTCCACGAAGGAGTCGCGGGGCACCGGCCTCGGCCGGCCCGTGATCCGGAAGGCGGCGGACCAGCACGGGCCGAGGCTCGAGTTCGACTCCCGACCCGGGCGTCCCGATTCGATTCGTGGAGGTTCGCACGCCGAGGGATGCGTTCACGTCCCGCCGAGGTCGAGGACGAGGAGCCACCCCGCCGGGGCCGGCGAGATCCGGCGAGAACCGTGCGTGCTGACGAGAAACGCGGGTCGGGCGCCGCCGCGCCCGCGCGCGCCGGGAAGAGGTTGCGGGAGCCGCGCCGGGCCGCGGCGCTTCAGCGGCGGCGCTCGGCCTTCTTGATCTCCGCCTTGTGCGCCCGGCACCACTCGCGGAACTCTTCGGGCTTCTTCAGGTCCTCCCCGGTGATCTTCTTCACCGCCTCCTTCAGGGCCTTCACGCACTCGGGACGGACGCGCTGCTTGCGCTTGTTGCCGTACTTGGCCATCCACTTCCGCTTGGCGGCCTTCTGGTCCTTGGTCCCCGCGGCGCCCGTGTCCACCTTCACCGTCCCCGTCTGGAACTTCCCCTCCTCCGGGTACATGTCCCAGAAGTTCTGGATCTCCCGCCAGGCCCGGAGCTCCTTCCAGTCGCCCACCACCCGGAAGGCGGCGATCACCACGCCGTCGTCGTCATGGGCGATGAGCTCCGTGATGGGCTCCCACGCCTTGGTGTACCGGAGCGCCCCCAGGGTGTAGACGAGCTGCGCGAGCACCTTCGGAGGCGTCTTGTCGTCGGTGAGGAGCCGGAGCGTCCGCTTCCCGATCTCCTTCGCGAAGGGGACCTGCCGCGCCAGCCCCTTCGCGGCCTCCGCCTTCACGTAGGGATCCGGGTCCTTGAAGAGCACGGTGAGGAGCCGCTTCATCACGTCCTTGTGGACGCACTTCCCGAGCCGGGCCACCGCGTCGAGCTTGTAATCCACGTCCTCGGTGGCGTAGGCCTGCTGGAAGACCTTGAGCTCGTGCTTCGCCTCCTTGTCGGAGGCGACGGGTACGGCGGGTTCCTCCTTCTTCGCGTCCGGCTTCCCCGCGAGGGAGGGCGCGGCGAGCAGGAGAACCAGAACGAGACCCAGGCTCCATCGATGCGCCATGGCTCACCTCCACGTCGGTGACGCCCCGAGTATACCCCAGATCAGAAGTCCACGCCGAGGGGTGCCTTGAGGACGTAGAGGGCGACCACCAGGAACACGAGGAAGAGCGTCCACCAGGCCCAGTCGATGCCCAGGAAGGCGTAGGTGACGGGGGGATAGGAGATCTCCACGGAGGAGAGGGAGGCCGCGGGGGGGAGAGGGGGTTCCCCGGGGTTCAGGACGGCGTCGAGAAACCCGCCTCCGGTCCGCACCGGGGAGAGCAGCGGGCGCCGGCCCCCCACCGTGATCCGCTTCTCCACGGAGAGCCCCCCGGCCCGGACGGTGAGCGCGTGCACCCCCTCCTTCACCGCCCGGAGGCGGAAGTCCACCTCGTGAAGCCCCGTGCGCACCGAGGAGACGCGGACCCCCGGGGTCTCCACCGCGATCCCCTCCCCGGGCTGAAGGCTCACGTCGTCCAGGGATCGGCCCGGCTTCACGAGGACCCGGAGGACCGCGGTCTCCCCCGGCCGGAAGCCGCGGCTCGAGAGCCGGGCGTCGAACTGGATGAAGAGGAGCACGAGCGGCACGATCATCACCAGCATGGGCACCACGAGGAAACGGAGGTTGGCAAGGCTCGTGAGGAGGGCGAGCCCCAGCGCCCGGAACACCTGCCGCAGGTCGTGGCGGAAGAGGAGGATGCCGAGGAGGTGGGCCTTCAGAGGCCCCTTGGCGGCCCGGATCTTCTCCTGGTTGCTCGTGTGCTTGAAGACGACCAGGCTCCCCGCCGCGGTGAGCCCGGCGAGCGCCAGGATCACGATCACCGCGGAGAACGGGGAGAGGATCCAGAACAGCGCGTCCCCCACGGCGTTCAGCACCCCGTTCATGGCAGGCACGCTCCCCCGCCCCGCGCGGCGCCCGGCCTGGCCCGTTCTCCCGTCATGCGTTTCGTCCCGCGGCGTTCAACTGATGTAACCCAGGCCCCGGAGGCGCTCCTTCAGGTCCGCCTCGTCCTTCGCCTCCTCCATCTGCCGGAGCTCCTTCTCCAGCATGTGGGTGAGGAACTCCTCCACCGAGGAGTAGCCCGCGGCCTCCGCCACCTTCCTCGCCCGCTCGATAAGGCCCGCGTCCAGCTTCACCTTTCCCTTCCCGCCCGCCATGGCTCCTCCTACCAGATCCGCTTCCCGCGCATCCCCGCGGGGGTGATCCCGAACTCCGCGAGGATGGACACGGGGAGGTCGTAGAGCTTGGGGTTCGCCAGCCGGAACTTCCGGTTGGCGAAGAGGATTCCCGGCACGAAACGAGGATCCATCATGTGGCTCCCGCTCCAGGCGTCGTCCGTGTCCTTGAGGAGCACGCGCGGCACGCCGCCCTTCACGGAGTCGTCGCTGCAGCCGTACCCCAGGTTGAACCCGAGGATGAGGTCCGGCGCCTTCTCCATCTCGGGCCCGTGGTAGATCTCCTCCCGGCGGTACACCTTGGCCACCACCCGCTTCCCGTTCTTCGGGTCCGTGAGCTCCTCGAGGCCCCGGATGATCCGCCGCTTCAGGGCCTCCGATTCGGCGCCCGGATTGACCGTTCCCCGGAACTCCCGCCCGTACTGGTTCACGGAGATCCCCACGAACCCCACCCCGTAGGCCCGGGTGCGGTCCCAGTCCACGTTGCGGTAGTCCGAGAACTCCCCCTGCCGGGAGGGGTCCACCACGTTCAGGTACCCGTTCTCGAAAAGCCAGGTGTTCACGGAGAGCTGCCGGCGGTAGCTCCGGAAGCCGTGGTCGCTCATGGCGATGACCAGCGTGTCCTCCGGGACGGACCGCAGGACCTTGCCGAGCAGGGCGTCCATCTCCCGGTAGATGCGGGCCACCTCGCCCCCGTACTTCCTCGCCCCCTCGGGGTCGTAGAGGGGGTGGCCGGGGTCCATGTACTTGAAGAGCATGTGGGCGCAGAGGTCGGTGGTGGAGAAGTAGAAGAACGTGAACCCCCCGAGCCTCCGGAAGCGCTCGATCTCCACGTCGAGCATCCTCTTCCTCTCCTCGAGGACGATGCGCGCCTGGCGGAGGAACTCCGCGGTGTCGAAGACCCCGTACCGGTCCGCCTGGGTCTCCTCCGCCATCCCCTGGGTGTAGTAGCGGCCGATGCGCGCCGCCAGCTCCTCGCAGGCTTCCGGGGGGTCGGAGAGGGCGATGTCCGGGTTCACGGGGTCCGCGTTCACGGGGGAGACGTAGAGCCTGAGGTGCGGGGTGAGCTCCTTCAGGTAGAGCCGGACGATTCCGTGGGCGGTGACGAGGTGGGGGACGAGCGTGAACCGCACGGGCACCCAGTCGCTCCACTCCCCCACCCGGAGCACCCGCGTCTCCTCCCCCACGTCGATCCGGGCCGCGCTCCGCTCCTCGTCGGGATAGATGACGAGGGGCACGGTGGCGTAGGGCGGCATCCAGCCCGGCCCCGCGTCCTCCGGGGGCGCGAGGTAGGTGTTCACCGGGC
>JAOZQC010000356.1:0-2969 GCA_029932425.1 Planctomycetota bacterium
TCCCGGCTCACGGACCCCCGGGAGGGGGACGCCCCCCGGGCGGGGGCCGACCGCGTCCGGGCCGGCACCGAGCCCCGCGCGGCCCGGGCCCGGCCCCTCGGCCGCGAGGTCCGGATCCTTCCCACCCCGGTGGACACCCGGATCTTCCGGCCCCGCCGGAAACCCCCCCGGGAGCGCCCGCTGGCGGGGTGGATCGGGAGCCCCACCGCCGCCTACTGCCTCCGGGCGATCCTCCCCGCCCTGGCCCGGGCCGCCCGGGAGCAGCCCTTCGACCTCCTCGTGGTGGGGGCGGGGGAGCGGGTGGAGGTGCCGGGGGTCCGGGTGACGAACCGGGACTGGTCCCTGGCCCGCGAGGCGGAGGACTTCGCCTCCCTCGACGTGGGGTTGTATCCCCTCCCGGACAACCCCTGGACCCGGGGGAAGTGCGGCATGAAGGCGCTCCAGTACCTGGCCTCGGGGGTGGCGGCGGTGGTCTCCCCGGTGGGGGTGAACCGGAGAATCGTCCGCGACGGGGAGACGGGGTTCCTCGCGGAGACGGAGGAGGAGTGGACGGACCGCCTCCTGCGCTACCTCCGGGACCCCGGTCTCCGGGCCGCGCACGGCCGGGCCGGGCGCCGTCACGTGCGGGCGGGGTGGTCCCTGCGGGTTCTCGCCCCCCGCTTCGTGGGCGCGATGCGGGAGATCCTGCGGTGAGCGCCCGCGGCACCTTCCTCCTCACCTTCGACGTGGAGCTCCTCTGGGGGCTCTTCTTCGACGCGCGCTGGCGGCGCCGGGCCCTCCGCCGGTACGGGACGATCCGGGAGGTGTTCGACGAGATCCTGGAGGTGCTGGCCCGGCACCGGGTCCGGGCCACGTTCGCCTTCGTGGGGCACCTCTTCCTCGACCGGTGCCCGGGCGGGGACGGGCGCCGCCACCCGGAGATGCCCCGCCCCCGGGACCCGGGCGGGGCCTGGTACCGCTTCGACCCCGGCACCGACCTCGCCCGGGATCCCCTGTGGTACGGGCGGGACCTGGTGGAGCGCGTCCGCTCCGCGGGGCTCCGGCACGAGATCGGGGCCCACGGCTTCTCCCACGCCCTCTTCTCCGGGTCCGCGGCGCTGGCCCGGGCGGAGGCCCGGGCGGCGGCGGAGGCGGCGCGGCGGCTGGGGATCGAGGTCCGCTCCTTCGTCTATCCCCGGAACGTGGTGGGCCACCGGGAGGCCCTCCGGGAGGCGGGGTTCACCCACTACCGGGCGGCGGGGGCCGGGCGCTCCCGGGCCTCCGCCTTCCTCGGAGCGCTCCGCGGGAGGACGCCCCCCACGGGCCTTCCCCGGCGCGTGGACGGGCTGGTGGAGGTGCCCACGTCGGCTCCCATCCCCCCCGCCGTGGGCCTCCGCCGGCTCGTGCCCCTCCGCTCCCGGCTCCGGGAGGTGGCGGGGGGGCTCGCCCGCGCGGCGGAGACGGGGACCTGCTTCCACCTCTGGACCCACCCGCACAACTTCGTGGAGGGCCGCCGGGGGATGATGCGCTACCTGGACCGGGCCCTCTCCCTGGTGGCCCGCGCCCGGGACCGGGGGGCCGTCGAGGTCCGGACCATGGGGGAGGTGTCCCCGTGACCGGCCTCGAGACCCTCTCCCTCGTGCAGGTGCCCTGCGCGCTGTGCGGGCGCGACGAGCCCCGGGTCGTGGCGCGGGCCCCCGGTTTTTCGATTCCCCTCCGCGTCGTCCGCTGCGGGGCCTGCGGCCACGTGTACCTCTCTCCCCGCGTGGCGGACGGGGACCTGCCCAAGCTCTACGGGGAGGCGTACTACACGGGGCGCGGGGGCGGGGGGAGCTACGCCTACGCGGACGACCGGGCGCGGCCGGAGGAGGCGGCGGCCCGGGCGAGGGTCCGCCTCGCCGCCATCGAGAGGCTCGCGGCCCCGGGCCGCCTCCTCGAGGTGGGCTGCTCCTTCGGGGCCTTCCTCCTCGAGGCCCGTCGCCGGGGCTGGGAGGTCTCCGGGGTCGACCTCTCCCCCTTCGCCGCGGCCGAGTGCCGCCGCCTCGGCCTCGCCGTGGAGGAGGGGACGCTCGAAGGGACGGAGGTGGAGCCCGGGAGCCTCACCGTGGTGTACCTCTCCGAGACGATGGAGCACCTCCCCCATCCGCGGGCCACGGTGCGGGCCGCGGCCCGGGCGCTGGCGCCCGGCGGGCTCCTCGTGGCGGCCACCGCCAACCACGACTCCCTGGCCCGGCTCCTCCGGGGCTCCCGGTGGGGGTACTACCTCCCGGGGCACCTGCAGTACTTCAGCGCCCGGACCCTCGGCCGCCTCCTCTCGGAGGAGGGGCTCCCCGTGGTCCGGCGCCGCTTCGGCGACGAGCGGTCCCTCCTCCGCGACCTCCTCCTCCGCTGGAACCTCCGCGGCTGGTCCGTGGGGGCGGGGATGGTGCTCTACGGGAGGAAGCGGTGAGGATCCGCGCCCTGGTCCACCTGCACACCGTGGCCTCCGGAGACGCCGACCTCACCCACGAGGCGCTCCGGCGCATCGCCGCGGCGAGGGGCGTCCGGGCGGTGCTCCTCACCGAGCACCGGGAAGCCCTCACGGAGCGCGGCGTCGCGGTGGCCGCCGAGCGATGCCGGGAGCTCTCCGATCACCGGGTGGTCCTCGTCCCCGGCCTGGAGATCGTCTCTTCGGAGCGCAGCCACGTCCTGGCCCTCGGGCTCACCCGGCCCCTTCCCGGCCTCCCCGCGGGGGAGCTGGCCCGGCGCATCCGTGGGGAGGGGGCCGTTCCCGTCCTGGCCCATCCGTCCCGTTCCCCGCGCGGGTGGGAGGCCCTCCTGCCCGCGGTGGGGGCGGTGGAGGTCTGGAACCGGCGCTACGACGGCCGGCTGGCCCCGGATCCCGCCGCGGTGGCGGCCTGCCGGGCGGCGGCGGGCGTGCGGGCCGTCTTCGGGCTGGACGCCCACGGGGAAGAAGCCTTGACGGGATCCCTCCCGGAGCTTCTCATCGA
>JAOZQC010000356.1:2979-4261 GCA_029932425.1 Planctomycetota bacterium
CATCGACGTCCGGGTCCCCGTGGAGCGGGAGATCGTCGCCGCCCTCCGGGAGGGACGATACGTGACGGCCCTCGACGGGCGGCCCCTGCCTCCCGGGGCGCGGGGGAAGGGGCTCCGGGGGGCCGCGGCCCGCGCGGGGCGACGCCTGCGGGAGGCCGCCCGGCGGCTGGCGCGGGCGCTGCCGCTCCCCGCGGACGCCGTCACGAGGCTGGGGAGGAGATGGTGAGGGCGAGGGTGCTCGTCTCCGACGCCGAGACCGCGGCCGGCCTGGCGGTGGTGCGCTCCCTGGTCCGGGCCGGGCACCGCGTGGGCGTGCTGGCCTGGTCGCGCCACGCCGCGGCGGCCGCGAGCCGGGGCGTCCGGTACGTCCTCGACACCCACCGCCCCGACGAGAACCCCGGGGCCTGGGTCGGGGCCCTGGCCCGCCACCTCGGGGACTGCGGGTTCGACGTGTTCCTCCCCGTGACGGACACCGCGATCCTCCTCTCCTCCCGGATCCTTCCCGTGCTCGAGGCTCTCACCCCCCCCCCCCCCCCCTCCCCGGAGACGCTGGACCTGGTGATGGACAAGCGGGCCGTCCTGGCGCGGGCCCGCTCGTTGGGCATCCCCGTCCTGCCCGCCCGGACTCCCGCAAGCCTCGACGGGGCGCCGTTCCCCGCGGTGCTGAAGCCCGGGCGGTCCCGGGTCTACCGGGACGGGGTGGTGCGCCGGGCCACGGCCCGGGTGGTGGCGGACCGGGAGGAGCTCCACCGGCGGGCGGGGGCCCTCAGGCGGGCCGGCCTCGGCGGCTACGTGGAGCCCTGGATCCCGGGCGAGGGGCGGGGGATCTTCCTGCTCCTGCACCGGGGCCGGGTGCTCGCCACCTTCGCCCACCGCCGGATCCGGGAGGCCTCGCCGCTCGGCGGGCCCTCGGCGGTGTGCGAGGCGGTGGATCCGGACCCCGAGCTCCTCGAGGCCGCGGCGGCCCTGGCCCGGGACCTCGGCGCGGAGGGGCCCTTCATGGCGGAGTTCCGGGGCGAGCCCGGGGAGTACGTGCTCCTCGAGGTGAACGCGCGGTACTGGGGCTCCCTCTCCCTCGCGGTGGACGCGGGGGTGGACTTCCCCGCCCTGCACGTGCGGGCGCTCCTCGGCGACCCCGCGCCCGGCCCCTCCGCCTGGACCGCGGGCCTCCGCCGCCGGAACCTGGCCTTCGACCTCCGGCACGCCGCCCGGGCGCTGGCGGGTCCCCCCCCCGGCCGGGAGGAGCTGCCCTGGCCCCGCCGCCTCCCCACCCACCGCCCTC
>JAOZQC010000357.1 GCA_029932425.1 Planctomycetota bacterium
ACGAAGGCGTTCCACCGGTACCCCACCAGGGCGTGGGCCTGGGCGCGGGTGCGGCGGATCTCCGCGAGGGTGAACTGGGGCGGGAACCCGGCCAGGGTCAGGTCCCGCACCACGATGTCGATGGGGTCGCTCACGTTCGACCACTCGGCGCCCGCGTCGAAGGTGATGTTCTTGCCCTGGACGCCCACGTTCGCCAGGTCCTGGAGGAACCCGAAGAGATCGGTCTTCACCACCTGGTTGATGGCGTCCGTGTCCCCCCGGCGCATGTACTCGAGGAACCGGGCCTCGTAGGAGAGCAGCGTCAGGCGGTCGCGGTCGAAGAGCTTGGTGTACGACTTGTTCACCGGCAGCACCAGGCCCAGGCGCACCGTGGTGTCGCTGATGATGTCCCACTCCCGGCCCTTGGTGTCGTTCTCGTGATCGTCGTTCAGCCAGATGTTGTCGTCGTAGATGACGCGCTGGGAGAGGTACGGCGTGAAGCGGATCTTCCCCATGATCCGGTTCTGATCGAGCGTCTGCTGCGTCCGGTTCAGGAAATCCTCGATCGAGCCCAGGATGTCGTCCTGGGCGGACGCCGCGGACGCCAGACCGGCGATGAGGAGAAACGCGACCAGGATGGCTGGTATGCGCCGCATGTGTACCCCCGTCTTCCTGCGAGTATCCGGAGCGGCCGGTCCTTCCCCGGCCGCCGTTACCTCCGCCCGAGCCCGAAGAAGTTGCTGGTGGCCAGGGACGTGAACTCACTGGTCAGGTCGATGGCCCGCTCGATGATCTGGAAGTCCACTTCCACGAACCCGAACTCGATCTTGCCCGTCGCGTTGTCGATGAGGGCGAAGGTCCCGGGCCCCAGGGTGCCCGTCTGGCCCTCGGCCCCGCCCAGCCGGGTCCGGATCGCGATCCGGCCGCCGGTCCACGAACTCGCGTCCGACTCGATGCGCGTCCGCCGCCCCGCCTCCACCTGGAAGATGGAGCCCGAGGTGGCCTTCGGCACCGTGAGCTCGATCTCCAGGGTGTCCGTCACCTGCATGAGCATCACCACGTCGCCCTTGTTGTTCGCACGCGTGCTGAAGCTCGGACCGGCCTTCTCCTTCTGGGTCCAGAGGTCGATCCCCTGGCCGGCCTGGAGCAGGAGCTTCATCTTGGGAGACGCCAGGAGCGCGGTGCCCTTGTTGACCTTCACGAAGCTCCGGCCTTCCGGCGTGACCTCGGCGAAGAACTCCACCCTCTTCCCCTTGCCCGTGGCGATCCATCCGTACGGAACCGCGACCTGCGTCTTGTCCCCGATCGCGCCCCGCACCGTGCCCTTCCGGATGAAGAAGAGCTCGACGTCCTTCTCCGGCTTCTTCACCTCCAGGACGGCCCCCTTCGAGAGCTTCAGGAGGTCTCCCGCCTTCGTCTTCACGTCGCGGGGCCCCTGGATCCGATCCCCCGGCTTCGGGGGAGCGGGCGCCTTCGCCTCGTCCGCCGTGAAAGCGGGCGCCGCGAGAAGCGTCAAGCAGATGGAGAGGAAGGCGATGCGCTTCATGTTTCCCTCCGGCTAGGAACGCACACCCCACACGGCGTACGCTCGGAAAAGTGCAAGGGCTCCCTGTATCTAACCCAACCCCGAGGCACAGTCAACCCTTTCCCCGCGGGGCCGGACCCGGCTCCGGACGGCCTCACTTCTTCCCCTCCGAAACCCGCGCCCGCGGCGCCGCCAGCGAGGCCAGGGCGAACAGGAGGGCCAGGGCGAGCAGCGCCAGGGCCGGTCCCGCATCCTCCAGGCCGGGGTTCTCGATCTCCCAGATCGCCCGGTACTCGTTCCCTCCCGGCAGGGGAAGGAGCGGTATGGCCAGGAGCGGGGCCACGATCCCCCCGAGCAGGAAGGCGCCGAGCCGGGAGCGGCGCCCCCAGCCCATGGAGTGGAGGACGAACACGAAGAGGGCTCCCAGGGCCAACCCCGCGGCCAGGAAGGGATGGTCCCCGGTGACGGCCCATCCCGCCGCCGCGGCCCCCCCCACGAAGACCGCCACCACCAGGAGCCGCAGCCAGAACGCCGCCTCTCCCACGGAGGGAAACCGGAGGAACGCCAGGGCCGCCCCCACCCCCAGCCCCGCGGCCGGGGCCGCCCCCGCCACGGCGTGCTCCGGCACGAGCAGGAACGAGGCCGCAGCCCCCAGGCCTCCCCCCGCCGCCAGCACCAGGTGGCGCCAGGCCAGGGCCGGCCGGCCCCGCCTCTCCGCCGCCTTCCCGGAGACCTTCGTGAAGGGGCGGAGCGAGTCCGCCACCTCCGCCGCCCGGGCGGGACGGGCCACCCGGTTCTTCTCCAGGGTCTCCATGACGATCCGCTCGAGGGCCTCCGGGATGTTCCGGTCCGGAGCCCTCACGCTCGGGCGCTCCACGGGCTCCTTCACGTGCTTGGTGACGAAGCCCATGATGTCGTTCGAGGCGAAGGGCGGCGTGCCCGTGAGCATCTCGTAGAGGATGGCCCCCACGGAGTAGATGTCGGACCGGGCGTCCACCGGCTCGCCGAGGATCTGCTCGGGGGACATGTACTTCGGGGTCCCGAACACCACTCCCGTCTTCGTCTTCACCGCCCCCGTCATCTCGTCGCCGGCGTCGGTCCCCACGAACTTCGCCACCCCGAAGTCCAGGACCTTGATGGTGTCCCCGTCCTCCCCGCTCTCGACCTTCACGTTCTCGGGTTTCAGGTCGCGGTGGATGATCCCCCGCTCGTGGGCCGCGGCGAGGGCCCGCAGGATCTGCTCCGCGATGCGGCAGCTCCGGGAGACGGAGAGGGGCCCCTCCTCGCGGAGCACGGCCTTCAGGCTCTTCCCCGGGCAGAACTCCATGGCGATCCACGGAACGCCGTCCTCGTCGTCCCCCTCGGCGAGAATCCGCACCGCGTTCTCGTGGCGGAACCTCCCCGCGGACTTGGCCTCCTGCCGGAAGCGGGCCAGGAAGTCCGCGTTCTGGAGGAGGTGGCGATGGAGGAACTTCACGGCGGCCCGCCCTCCGCCCGCCTGATCCTCCGCGAGGTAGACCACGCCCATCCCCCCCTCGCCGATCCGCGAGGTGAGCCGGAAGCGTTCTCCCACGATCTTGCCGAGCTGCGGGTCGGTCATCGGTTCAGGTCCACCGCTTCGTTCCGGCCGGGAGGGACGGTCACGGCCTTCTCGATCGTCCGCCCGTCCGCGGTCTTCAGCCGCAGGAGGTACCGGCCCGGGGGGAGGTTGGAGAGCCGCCCGGTGCCGCCCGGATCGGTCGTGCCCATCCGCACCGTCTCCCGGCCGGACGGATCCATGAGGAAGAGGGTGCCGTTCGGCGGCCCGTGCACCACCAACCCCCCCTCCTTCGGCTTCAGGGGCAGGTTCCGCACCAGCGTCTTCCGCCCCTCCGCCACCGTCACCCGGTCCTTGTAGAGCCGGTACTCCGGGTGGCGGATCTCGAGCACGTGCGTCCCCACCCGCACCCGGTCCGTGAGGACCCCGCCCGCGGGCACCCGGCCCTCGAACGTCCCCCCGAACTCGTAGCGGACCGTCACGTCCGCCCCGGGCGGCGCGTGGACCTCGAGCGTCCCCAGGAGGGGTTCGAGCACCGGGAGCTGCACCTCGTGGTCCTCCTTCCCCGCGGGGAGGAGGACGGTGAGCCCCTCGCTCGGCCGGAACCCCTCGCGGGTGACCGTGATCGCCAGCTCGCCGGAGGCCACCCCGGACACCTTGCGCGGGCCGGTGCCCACGGACACGTCCTCCACGAGGTAGGCGGGCTCCCACCACTTGCGATGGACGCGCTCGATCCGGACGTGGACGTGGGGCGTGCCGGGAACCAGGCGCAGGGAACCCGGCTTCCCCACGATGGGGACGTCCAGGTGGTCCGCGCCCCGGGGGATCTCGATCTTGCGGTTCCTCAGGGGCACGTACCCGGGCAGCTCCGCGGAGAGGTAGTACTGCCCGGGGGCCAGGTCCGGCACGACTCCCGCCTTCCGCCCCGGGGGGACCTCGATGAGGATCGTGTCCCCGCCCTCCACCGGCCGGAGGGAGGCCGTCGCCCCGGGCGCCGGGGCTGCGCGGACGTGCTCGGCGTCCGCACCGGCCTGCACGGCGTCGAGCCGAGCCTGAGCCGCGGCCAGCGATGCGTCGGCGACCGCCAGGGCGTAGCGGGCCTGTTCCTCCGGCACGCCCAGGGCAGGACAGATCGTCTTTTCCGAGCCGTCGGGCAGGTCGAACGTAAAGCACTTCATCGTCATCTCGTGCCTGTCAAATGCG
>JAOZQC010000358.1 GCA_029932425.1 Planctomycetota bacterium
TCCGGGACTTCCTCATCAAGTTCATCGACAACCCGAAGGCCCAGCCCCGGGCCCGGTGCTTCGCCATGGTGTCCCTGGGACTCCTGCAGGACAACTCCAAGGAGGTCTTCGACTGCCTGGAGAGGCGGCTGGACGGCTCCGAGTCGCAGGTCGACCTGCCGGTCTCCGCCCTGCTGGCCATGGGGCTCATCGGCGACGCCAAGAAGGTGCCGGATCTCCTCAACTGGCTGGAGAGCGGCCGCTACCGGAACAACCGCTTCGGTGACCTGGAGAAGGCCTACGTCGTGGGCGCCCTCGGCAAGATCGGCGACCCCTCCGCCCTGAAGGCCATCGGTGAGCAGCTCACCAAGAAGGCCAAGTACACGAAGCGGTCCGCCGCCATCGCCATGGGGCAGATCCTTCCCCAGGCGGACGAGAACGTCCAGCTCTCCTTCGTCCGCAAGCTGGGGCGGTTCCTCCGGAACGAGAGCGATCTCTCCACGAGGAACTTCACCGTCATGTCCCTCGGCCGGATCGGCGGGGCCACCGACGCCTCTCCCGAGGTGCGGATGGCCTGCCTGAAGGAGATCCTCCGGGTGTACGCCGACGGCGGCAAGACGACGGAGCGCCCCTACGCGGCCCTTGCCCTGGGCATCATCGGCTTCGACTCCGACGCCCGGAACCCCAAGCCGAAGGAGCTGAAGTACCGCATCGCGAAGGTGCTGCGACCCGACCTCGCGAAGCTCAAGGGCGACAAGAACGCCCTCGGCGCCAACGCCATCGCCCTGGGTCTCCTCGGCGACAGCAGCAAGGAGACGGTGGACCTCCTCATCAAGACGCTGAGCGACCGCGGCCTCCAGAAGAAGCTCCGCGGCAAGGCGGCCGTGGCCCTCGGCCTCATCGGGGACCGCGCCGCGAAGCCGGCGATCCTCAAGGCCCTCCGCGAGCGGGAGGACCGGGATCTCCGCGTGGACACCGCGGTGGCGGCCGGGCTCCTCGGCGACTCCGATGCGGTCAAGGAGCTGGTCACGATCCTGAACGACCCCAAGGCCAGCCAGTTCGTGCTCGGGTCGGTCGCCCTGGCCCTGGGCCAGATCGGTGACTACCGCGCCATCGATCCGCTGATCAAGATCCTGGAGCCGGACAAGAAGGACGGCAGTTACCCCGACCTCACCCGGGCCCTGGTGGCGGTGGCCCTCGGTCAGATCGCGGACCGCCGCGACTACCGCGTGCTCTACCGGGTGTCGAAGGACATCAACTACCGGGCCAGCGTCTCGGCCCTGAACGAGCTCCTGACGATCATGTAGAACACCCTGGTTCGACGTGGGAAAGCGCCCCGCCTCCGGCGGGGCGCTTCTCGTTTCCCCTCCCCCTCCGCCCTCGAACCCCGGCTCGGACAGGCCGGCGGGAAGTGCGCCCTGCGCGGTCCGTGCGGACCGCCCTTCTCCTCAGCGGGTTCCCCCCGCCAGCAGCGCCCGGCCGTAGGCCGCGATGGCCCGGTCCGCTCCCCGGGGAAGCCGCGCCAGGAACTCCACCAGGAGCCGCCTCACGCGCCGGCCCGGCTCCCGGCTCGCGGCGGGGAGGGCGGCCAGCGAGCCCGGCCGGGCCGCCCACCGGAGCACGGGGACGCAGTAGCCCGCCAGGTAGCTCAGCGGGGCGCGGAATTCCAGCACGGGCCGGTCGTCGCCCATGGGCGGCGTGCTCCCCGCCAGGGCGCGCAGATCCTCCGTTCCCCCCACCCGGAGGGCGAGAAGCTCCGCGGGAGAGCGGATCCCGGCCTCGGAGAGAGACCGGCGCACGCGCGGAGGGAGCGCCCTCCGCTCCGCCCCCTCCCCCACCGCCTCCCGGGAACCCACCAGCACGAGGTCGTAGGCCGTGAGCCACGCCGAGGTGCGGGGGAAGGCGGAGAGCCACGTGGCCACGATCGTCTTCACGTCCTCTTCCGAGAGCTGGTAGAGGGGCAACCACTGCGACGCCACCCCGCCCGGGGCCAGCCGCGCCGCCATGGTCAGGAAGTGCTCGCGCGAGTAGAGGTCGCTGGATCCCCGCGTCCAGGGATGGATGGGGTCGGCGGTGATGAGATCGAACCGCCGCCGGCTGCGGGCCAGGGCGTGCCGCCCGTCCACCACCCGGAGGTCCACCCGCGGGTCCTCCAGGAGGCCGCCGTTCCACTCCGAGAAGGCCTCCGCGGCCCGGACCACCGCGGGGGAGATCTCGCACACCTCCAGGGAGCGGACCGAGGGGAAGTCCAGCAGCGCGCCCGCCGTCATCCCCGTGCCCAGCCCGATGACCAGGGCGCTTCGCACCCGGCCGTGCAGGTGGCCGGGAATCACCGCGATGAGGCGCTGCAGGCGGAGGTCCACGGGCGCCGTGGTCGCCACCACCTTGCCGTTGATCCGCAGGGAGCGCACCACGGCCCGCCCGCCTCCCGGAACCCGCTCCTCCACCACCGCCGTGGCGTGGGGCCCCACCTCGAGCCGCAGCACCCGCATCCCTTCCGCGGGGGGACCCGGGCGGAGCGCCGCGACCCCCAGCAAGGCGGCGGCCCCCGTCCCGAGCCACCACCACCACCCGCGCAGCCCCGGGAGCCGCGCGAAGAGGAGCGCGGCCGCCGCCAGGCCGGGCAGGAGCGCCGCTGCCACCCCGTAGCGGGGCTCCACCACCGGCAGCAGGAAGAACCCGCCGAGAAGGCTGCCCAGGAGGGCCCCGCCCGTGTTCGCGGCGTAGACCCTTCCCAGCACGCGCTCCGGGACCGCGCCGGAGGCGCCCCGCGCGAACAGGTCCACCGCTGCGGGGAGCGCCGCCCCGAACGCCAGCGCCCCCGGAAAGAGGGCCACCGCCGCGAACACCGCGTGCGAGGTCCAGAGGGCGAGGGGACCGATCCCGCGGGGGAGGCGGTTCGCCACGTCCCCGAAGAGATCGCTCTCGCCCAGCAGGCTCCTCAGCAACAAGAGGCCCAGCAGCGTGAACACGGGCACCGCGAGCCCACACCCCGCGAGGAGCCGTCCCCGGACCCGCTCCCGGGCCAGGAGACGCCGCGCCCCCCTGCCCCCGATCCCGATCCCCGCGAGGAAGACGGCCAGGACGATGGCGAAGGCGTACACGGAAGCCCCCGTCACCGTCACCAGGAGCCGGGTGAGCAGCACCTCGAGGGCGAGGGCGGAGAGCCCGAAGAAGAAGGGTACGAGCAGGAGGTCGCCCTCCCGGGGCCCCCGCGGCCGGGGCGCCGGCCCGGGACCGGGGCGGGGCACCCGCCCCAGCGTGAGGGCCAGCCCCCCCGCGAGCCGGTCGAGGCCCGCGGCCGCCGCCAGCCCCCGGCGGAAACCCAGGAGGGGGAGGAGGAGGAAGGCCCCCAGCAGAGCGCCCGCGCAGGCCCCCAGCGTGTTCGCGCCGTAGAAGCCGGCCGTCTCCGCCCCCGTCTCCTCCGGCCGGGCGACGGTCAGCCTGCCCATGAGCGGAAAGGTGGCCCCCATGGCAAGGGTGGGAGGCAAGAGGAGGAGGCCCGCCACGAGCGCCCGGTTCGCGAACCCGTCCACGGGGTGCAGCAGCCCGAGGAGAAACGGCGAGGCCGCCGCCCACCCCGCCACGAACCACTCCAGGGCGGCGAAGAGGAGCCGGGGCCGCCCCGTGCGTCGCGCCGCGGGCGCCAGGGCCAGGGCCCCGATCCCCATCCCCCCCATGAAGACGGACAGCACCACGGCGGTGGCGCCCGGGCCGCTCCCCAGGATCCGGGCCAGGAGTCTCGCCCAGGCGCTCTCGTACACCAGCGCGGCCGCTCCGGTGAGGAAGAAGACGAGGTCGGTTCGGCGCATCCCCCTCTCCGTCAGGACTCCCCGGGCGGGCCGCCGCGGGTCCCCCGGAGGACGAGGACGAAGCCCGTGCCGTACACCGCCAGGATCACGACCAGGATCCACCCCAGCCGGCGGTACCGGACCCTCGCCCTCTCCGCCTGTTCCCGCATCTCGTCCAGGCGCTCCAGCTCCTTGCGGATGCGGCCGCGCAGGGCGGCGTCGCGCCCGGCCGCCTCCAGCGCCTGGCGGTACGCGCTCCGGGCCCCCCGGTAGTCGCGCATCTGCCACAGGAGGAGGCTCCCCAGCATCATCCTCGGCTCCGCCTCCCCGGGCCGCTCCTGGATGAGCCGCAGGTACGTCTTCCGGGCCTCCTCGTAGCGCTCCCCGTCCACCTGGACCCTCGCCAGGAGGTAGTACGCCGCATCGAAAGAAGGGAAGTCGAGGATCAGGCCGCGGCAGGTCCGCTCCA
>JAOZQC010000017.1:0-9451 GCA_029932425.1 Planctomycetota bacterium
ATCCGGGGGAAGAGAGGGGACCGGGCGAGGATCTCCGCCGCCCGGGCGAGCCGCTCGGCGCGCGCGCCGCGCATCCGCCGGGCGTTGGCGGGGATGGGGGTCAGCTCCGCGGGCCGCCGGTCGAAGGAGGGGGCCGCCTCCCGGCGTTCCACCTCTCCCGCGGTGACGATGCCCCGGGCGTGGGCCACGGGGGGGCTCGTCCGGAGGATCACCGGGAGGCCCGTCTCCTCCGAGAGCCGGAAGGCGAACCGGGTGAAGGCCCGCGCCTCCTCGGGGGTGCCGGGCTCCAGCACGGGAATGAGGTTCATCCGGGCGAGATGGCGCTGGTCCTGCTCGTTCGGGGAGACCACCATGCCCGGGTCCGCGGCGGAGACGATGACCATGCCCGCCCGGACTCCCACGTAGGGGATCGTGCCCAGGGGGTCCCCGGCATAGGCGAGCCCCAGGTGCTTCATGTGGCAGAGGGCCCGCGCCCCCATGATCGCGGCCCCGAAGGCGGTCTCCACCGCCACCTTCTCGTTCACGCTCCACTCGAAGTGGATGCCCGCCTCGCGATGGAGACGGGCGAAGGTGTCGCCGATCTCGGAGGCGGGCGTGCCGGGGTACCCGGAGACGAAGAGGACCCCGGCCTCGATCGCCCCCCGCGCCACCGCCTCGTTGCCGAGGAGGGTCATTCTCTCGCCGGGCCGGGCGGTGAGGAGTCGATCAGGCAACGGCTGGGCTCCCGGGAAGGGCCGGATTCGAACGGACGATCATTCGGGGAGATGCTAGCATCACCCCGGATTCTTTTCATCCCCCGAGGGACCGTCCGGGGCGGCCGCGGGGAGGGACGAGCATGGACCACGAACCGCCGCTCGAGCAGAGATACCGGGTCCTCGCGGAGATCGCGCGGGCCAGCCACTTCACCTGGCGGGAGGCCGTCCGCCGCCGCTGCCCGGAAACGGATCCCCGCGAGGTGGTGCTCGAGATGTGGGAGATCACGGGGGTCCGCACCGCCGAGGCCTACCTCCGGCGCCTCGACCCGGAGGGCGACGTGGCCCGCCAGGTGGCGGCCTCGATCGTCTGGTCGAGCCGGTGCATGGGGGAGGATGCGCGGCTCCTCCCGGGAGAGCGGGAGGGCGAGTGGCTCGTGCGCCACGACGCCTGCCCCTGGCACCGGTGGCACGAGGAGCAGGGGCTCCTCGACGAGGACCGTCCCGGTTGCGACCGGTGGTTTCAGACCGTGGTCCGCACCGTCAACGAGCGCCTCGGCACGCGGCTCTCGGTGGAGACCCTCTCCGCCCTCCCGGACGGGGACGGGTGCTGCCTCCGCCTGATCCGCAACCACCCGTGAAGGTTCCATACGGAGGCGGGAACGAATCGTAGCCTCCGCGACTCCCGCCGTCCCGCCCGCCGCCCCGGAACCGTTTCTCTCGCGTGAACCACGCGTCCGTTCGGTCCGGGGAGCCCCTCCCGGCTCCCTCAGCGCACGGGAAAGGGGTGAGGGATCCGCCGGATCCGCCTCCCCCGGCGGTGCGGTCCGCGCGGGCTCGGCCCCGGGGGGACGGGTCTTCTCTCCCCGGGGCCTCTCGCCCGTGCCTCTCGGGAGTCCGGCGGACCGCCCCTCGCGGTTCCGGGCGATCGAGCGAAAAGTGAAAAAGCCGTGCCTGTCAGCGATGTTTCATTCCCGGAAGGCGAGGACGGCGTCCCGGGCCAGGTCTTCCAGGTGGCGGGCCGCGTGGCGGCGGGCCTCCTCCTCGGAGATCCCCCGGTCCGTGATCGCATGGCAGGCGGCGAAGCCCGCGTCGAGGAGGGCCTCCGAGCCCTCTCCGCGGGTGCCGGCCAGGGCGATGACGGGAACCCCGCGCATCATCGAGGCCCGGAGCACCCCGTAGCAGGCCTTGCCGTGGAGGGACTGGGCGTCGATCCGCCCCTCCCCGGTGAGCACGAGGTCGGCGCCCCGGACCCGCCGGGAGAACCGGAGGGTCCGGAGCACGACGTCGATGCCGCGCGTGAGCTTCGCCGCGCAGAAGAGCTTGAGCCCGAACCCCAGGCCCCCGGCGGCGCCCATCCCCGGCTTCCGGTGGTCCACCCAGAGGATCCCGCGGACGAAGCGTTCCGCGGCCCGTTCCAGGAGCTCCACCTGCTCCGGGGAGGCTCCCTTCTGGGGGGCGTAGGTTCGGGCCGCCCCCTCCGGACCCAGCAGCGGGTTCGTCACGTCGCAGGCGGCCGTGAAGCGGATGTCGAACAGGGCATCCGGGCAGGCACCGTTGTCGATGAACCGGACCTCTCCCAGGTCCTTTCCCGCGGCCGGCACCGGCAGCCCCCCGAACTCCACGCCGAGGGCCTGGGCCATCCCCACCCCGAGGTCGTTCACGGCGCTCCCCCCGAGGCCGACGATGATCCGCTCCGGCGCCAGGGCCGTCGCCTCCCGGATGAGCTCGCCGAGACCGTAGCTGGTGGTCCGGGTGGGGTCCCGCCGCCCGGGAGGCACCAGGGAGAGGCCCACCGCCTGCGCGGACTCGATCACCACGGTGCGGCCGTCCCCGAGGATCCCCCACTCCGCGTCCACCGTTTCCCCCAGGGGCCCCGTGACCCGCGAGCTGCGGCGCTCGCCGCCCAGCGCCTCGAGCAGGGCGTCGAGGGTCCCCTCCCCCCCGTCCGCCACGGGACAGAGATCCACCTCCGCGTCCGGATCGGCGGCCCGCACCCCCCGGGCCAGGGCCCGGGCGGCGGAGACGGCGTCGAGAGACTCCTTGTAGCTGTCGGGGGCGACGACGATCCGCATGGCCCCGTATGACGCCACACCGGCGGCCTCCCGGCAAGGATCGCCGGCCCGCCGCGGCCCCGGGTCCGGATCTCCTCGCCTCGCGGGGTCCGCGGCGGCGAGAATGGCGGCTTGTCCATTTCATCCACGGGAGGGCAGCGGTGGTCGAATTCCAGCACGTGACGATTCCGGAAGGGGACTTGGTGAGGATCGAGGACGGCCGGCCCGTCGTCGGGGACCGGCCGATCATCGGAAACCTCCGGGGAGACGGCATCGGCCTGGACATCACGCCCGTGATGCGGGAGGTGGTGGGGGCCGCGGTACGGAAGGCCTACGAGGGGCGCCGGGAGATCGTGTGGTGCCCGATCTACGCGGGGCTCGAGGGGCTGCACCGGTATGGAGAGGTCCTCCCCCAGGAGGCGGTGGAAGCGATCCGGCACCTGAAGATCGCCATCAAGGGGCCGTTCACCACGCCCATCGGGGAAGAGACCCACGTCTGCCTCTATTGCGCCCACCAGCAGTACCACGCGGGGACCTGCGACAAGTGCGGCAAGGACGACGGCGTGGCCCCGAGGTTCCGGTCCATCAACGTGGGGCTCAGGCAGAGGCTCGACCTCTTCGCCTGCGTGCGGCCGATCATGTACTTCGAGGGCGTGCCCGCCCCGAACAAGTACGCCGACCAGGTGAACTTCATGATCTTCCGGGAGAACACGGAGGACGTCTACGCCGGCCACGACTTCGAGCGAGGGTCCGACGTGGCCCTGGAGATCATCCGCGTGGTGAAGGAGATGACGGGCCGCGAGATCCGGGAGGACAGCGGCATCGGCGTGAAGCCCATCTCCGAGACGGGGACGAAGCGCCTGGTGCGCATGGCCTGCCGCTGGGCCATCGACCACGACCTGCCCTCGGTGACCCTCGTGCACAAGGGCAACATCATGAAGTTCACGGAGGGCTCCTTCGCCAAGTGGGGCTACGAGGTCGCCACCGAGGAGTTCGGGGACCGGTTCGTCACCGAGAAGGTGCTCTGGGAGGAACTGGACGGGAAGATGCCGGAAGGGAAGATCCTCGTGAAGGACCGGATCGCCGACTCCATCTTCCAGCAGATCCAGACCCGGTCCGGGGAGTACAGCGTCTTCGCCCTTCCCAACCTGGACGGGGACTACCTCTCCGACGCGGCCATCGCCCTGGTGGGCGGCCTGGGCCTGGGGCCCGGCGCGAACATCGGGGAGGAGGTGGCGCTGTTCGAGGCCACCCACGGCACCGCCCCGAAGTACACCGGCATGGACAAGGTGAACCCCGGCTCCCTCATCCTCTCCGCCCGGATGATGCTGAACCACATGGGCTGGACGGAGGCCGCGGACCTCATCCTCCAGGGGATGCGCCGGGCGATCCGGGAGGGGCACGTGACCTACGACCTGGCCCGGCTCATGCGCGCCGAGGGCCGCGAGGACGTCCGGGAGCTCTCCTGCTCCGGCTTCGGGCAGGCGATCATCGAGAGGATGTAGGCGGCGGATCCCCGGGCCGGGCGCCGCGGCGTGCGGCGCCCGGTCCGCCCTTCCCTACTTCTTCCCGGCGCCCAGCTCCTTCAGGTAGCGGAAGAGGGGATTGTCCAGGCCGATCACCAGGCGGGTCTTTCCGTTCACCGTCTTCCGGAGGGCGTCGAGGCTCCGGACGAAGGCGTAGAAGTCGGGGTCCTTGCCGTAGGCCTCGGCGTAGATCGTGAGTGCCTGGGCGTCCGCGTCGCCCCGGATGATGGTGGCCCGCTTCGCCGCCTCGGACTCGATCTGCTCGAGTTCCTTGGCCATGTCACCGAGGATCCGGGCCTCGAGCTCCCGGCCCTCCGACTCGAAGAGGTTCGCCACCCGCTTCCGCTCCGAGCGCATCCGCTCGTGGATCTTCGGGATCACGTCCTGCACGTAGTTGATGTGCTTGATGCCGAGGTCGACGACGGTGAAACCGTACTTCTCCTCCAGGTCCTTCCGCGCCTGGTCGAGGATCTCGCGGACGATGCGCTCGCGCCCCACCTCGATCACCACGTTCCGCTCCTCCTCCGCCTTCTCCAACTCCTCGGTGGTGTACTTGAGCTTCCGCCGGGTGTTGCGGAGGACCTCCATGAAGGGGTAGGTGGAGACCACGTTCTTCACGCTGGCGTCGATCTGGCCGTCCAGCACCCCCTGCCCCGCGTTCTCCGTTCGCAGCGCCTCGTAGAAGCGCTTCGGATCCGTCACCCTCCAGCGGGCGAAGGTGTTCACCTCGATCTTCTGCTTCTCCACCGTGAGGAGGTTGCTGGGCTCGCCGTCCCACTCCCGCAGGCGCCGGTCGACGAACACCACCGTCTGCACGAGAGGGGTCTTCAGGTAGAGGCCGGGCTCGGTGACGGTGCTCGTCACTCTCCCGAACTGCAGGACGAGGGCGTACTCCGATTCGTCCACCACGTAGACCGAGGAGAAGATGACCACGGCGGCGATGACCACCACCACGGTGAAAACCACCCAGCTCCGGACGCGCATGGCTACCTCCCCTCCCGGCGACCGAGGTCGAGGAGCTTGAGGATCCCCCCGTCGCCGCCGTCCAGCAGGGTGATCCCCCCCACCTTCGGCAGGATCTCCTCCAGGGCCTCGAGATAGAGGCGGCGCCGCGTCACCTCCGGCGCCTTCTCGTACTCCTCGAGGACGGCGAGGAACGCGGCCGCTTCGCCCTTCGCCCGGTTCACCCGGCCGATCAGGTACCCCTCCGCCTCCTTGATGGACTTCTCCGCCGCGCCGCGGGCGGCGGGGACCTTCTCGTTGCGGAGGCCCTTCGCCTCGTTGATGATGCGGTCCTTCTCCTGCTTCGCCTCCTCCACCTGGTTGAAGGCCTCCCGCACCGGATCCGGAGGCACCACCCCCTTCAGGTTCACCTTGACGATCTGGATCCCGCACCGCAGGCGGTCGAGCCGGGCCTGCATCTTCTCGGAAACGGCGTCGGCGATGGCCGTCCGGTCCTGGGTCAGCACCTCGTCCACCGAGCGGTCTCCCACCTCCGTGCGCATCACGGCCTGGGAGATGTCCCGGAGAGTCTCCACCGGGTTCCGCACCTCGAAGAAGTACTTGCGGAGGTCCCGGATCCGGTACCGCACCTCCCAGTTCACCATGGCGAGGTTCAGGTCGCCGGTGAGCATGTTGGCCTCCGCCTGCACGCGGGGGCTCCGGTAGTCGTACTCGCTCTTGACCCCGGCCCGGATCGTGCGGAACCCGAACTCCTCGCGGTGGACGGTCTTGACCCGCCCCTTGTAGACCTTGTCGATCCCGAAGGGCAGCCGCCCGTGGAAGCCCGGGCCCGCGGTGGTGAAGTAGCGGCCGAAGCGGAGGATCACGGCCTCCTCGTCCGCGGCCACCGTGTAGTAGGAGCTGAAGAGCCCCCAGACGGCAAGCACCAGCGCCACCCCGATCCAGGCGAGGAGGAACACCCGGGCGGGATGCCGGGCGGCCCACTCCAGGGGGTCGGGACGGCGGTAGGCGCGGCGCGGGGGCGGTTCTCCGAACACGGACATGACGGACCTCCGGGTGAGGGGCGGGATCGGCCGAGAGGGAGAGCCTAACCGATCCGCGGCACGCATGCTCCCGAAAGGCGGGAACGCAACGCGGGAGAACGGGGAAAGGGCCGCGGGGAGGGGGAGCGCGAGGGGCGCCCTGCCTGGTTCACGAGGGCGCACGGTGTCGGCCGGCCGTCGCGTGCGAGGGCGGCGGCAGGGCTCGTCCCCGGTCCGGGAAGGGTCGACTCCCGCGAGCGCCTTGCCCCCCCTCGCCCGGGACACGCGGGAGGTTCCCGCCGGAAGCCGCGAGCCTGCGAGGGTCCCGCCCTGCCGCGAAGCCTCTCCGGACCACCCCGCGCCCCCTTGAACGACGCAGGGTTACAGATTGCTCCCACCTCCGTACGGAACCTTCGTGGTCCCCCGAGGCCAACCGGCCCGTTCCCCGGTCCCAAGTTTTCGAGCGAACGTTCGATCGCTGGACACGCGTGCGAGAATGGAGGGACGGGAAGAGTCGACGGGCCGACGGGCGAGGTGCGGAATGTCCTTCACGAACGACGAGTGGGCGGCGGGGCTCCCCTTCGAGGAGTACCTGGCCCGGGTCCGGTCCCATGCCGACATCTGGCGCCGCCACTGGGAACACGCGGAGCTGGACGACGTCTCCCGGGCCCGCCTCGCGGACCTCCCGGGGCCGCGGCGGGTGCTCGTCCTCTCCGAGGACGGGTGCGGGGACGCCGCCCGGTCCGTCCCCCTGATCGCCCGCGCCTGCCGGGCCGCGCCGGGCGTGGAGATCCGGGTGGTCACCCCCGCGGATCACGCCGGTCTCATGGACCGCCACCTCACCAAGGGGGCGAAGGCGATCCCCGTGGTCATGGCGGCGGACGGCGAGGGCCGCGATCTCGGCTGGTGGGGTCCGCGGCCCGCCCCCCTCCAGACGCTGCTCCGCCGGCGCCTTGTCGAGCTGGGTCCCCCCTCCCCCGAGAACCGGGGCGCCTTCTACGCTCCCCTCATGGCGTGGTACCGGAAGGACGGGGGACGGACGATCCTCGACGAGTTCCTGCTGCTCCTGGAGCGCGGCGCCCGCTGACCGTCCCCGAGGGCCGGGAACCTTCCCTCCGGGGGCCGCGTCCCACTCGTGGCCCGATCCCGAGGAGAGCCTCCGTGCGTCCCTTCCCCGCCCGCCCGTGGCTCGGTCTCCTCCTGGGAGCGCCGCTCCTCCTCGCGGCGTGCGGACCGTCCCCCGGAACCCCCGCGCCGGAGATCCCCCCGTCCCGCGCGGAGTCCCCTCCCGCGCCGGATCCCGACTGGGACTTCGCCTTCCGCCTCCTCGACCGGGACGGGAACGGCGTCTTCGACGCCGCGGACCTCGCGGACCTCTCGCGCACGGAGGGAGGAGACGAGAGCGGGAAACTCGGGGGCGCGGCGTTCGCCCGCCTCCTCGGCTCCCTGGCCCGCTACGCGGCGCTCCACTCCGAGGGCCCCCCTCCGGGAGTCCCCGCCCCCGACGTCCGGCTCACCCGGCTCGAGGACGGGAGCGAGGCGCCCCTCGCCTCCGCCTTCGAAGGGCGGCCGGTCCTTCTTCTCTTCGGCTCCGAGACCTGCCCCAACGTGCGGGAGCAGGTCCGCCGGCTCGGCGAGGAGAGCCAGGCCCTCCCCGGGGTCCGGGTGGTCCTCGTCTACCTCCGCGAGGCCCATCCCGCCGACGGCCCGGCCTTCCTCGCGGGCGGAGCAGGGGCGCCCCGGGACCCCCGGAACCTCTCGGAGCGGCGGGCCGCCGCGGCCCGCCTCGCGCCGCCGGGAGGACGGGTGACGGTGTTCGTGGACGGCATGGACGACCGCGCCGCCCGGGCCTTCGGCGCCTGGCCCACCCGCCTCTATCTCGTGGGGAGAGACGGGAGGATCCGTTACCGCGGGCGCCGCTTCCCCCCCGGGGACCGCCTCGGGGAGGTCCTCTCCCGCCTGGAGAAGACGCGCCGGCCGTAGCCCTCGTTCTCCCTCCGGCCGGGACGAGGGGGAAGCCGGGGGGGGATTCCCGCCCCGGAGACGATTCCCCCCCGGTAGAATCCGACGCCTCACCGGCCAGGACCGGCTCCGGTACCGACGTGATCGAGACCTTCCGCCCCCACCCCCCATCCCCCGCTCTCCGGACGCCTCCGGGAACGGCCCGCTGATGGCCGATCCCGCCACCCTCGCCCTCGCATCCCTGGTGGTCTTCGGGGCGGCCTTCGTCCAGGGGGTGACCGGCTTCGCCTTCGGGCTCCTCTCCCTGGGGTTCCTGGCCCTGCTCTTCGGAGCGGGGGAGGCGGTCCTCGTCCTCACCCTGGTGAGCCCCCTGGCCTCCGTCCTCATCTTCCTGCGCGTCCGCCGCCACGTGGACGTCCGCGAGGTGCTGAAGGTCTCCCTGCCGCTCTGCCTCCTGGGACTGCCCCTCGGGATCCTCTGCTTTCTCCACCTCCTCCACGCCGCCCCCGCCGCCCTCACCCGGATCGTGGGAATCGTCCTGGTGGTCTCCGCGGGGTACTTCCTCACCCCGTTCGCCCCGCGCCCCCGCCGGGTGCCCGCGGCGGTGGCCGTGGCGGCGGGGTTTCTCGGGGGCTTCCTCGGCGGGCTCACCTCCACGGGGGGGCCGCCGATCGTGCTCTACCTCTACGCGCGGGAGATGACGAAGGAGGTGCGCATGGCGGTGCTCCAGGGGATCTTCCTCCTGGCGGGGGCGGCCAAGATCGGCCAGCTCCTCCTGGTGCCCTCCACGCCCCTCGCGGGCCGGGTCTTCGCGGACTCCGCCGTGCTCCTCCTCCCCCTGGCGGCCGGGGTGCTGGCGGGACAGACCCTCTTCACCCGGATCCCCGCCCGTCCCCTCCGGCGGATCGCCCTGCTCCTGCTGCTCGGGATCGGGGTCATGCTGCTCGCGGGACGATGACGGGGCCGGCCGGGGGCGAAGGGATCCGGCGAAGACCGCGCGCGCAGGGGAACCCGGGCCGGGGTCGCCCCCGCGGCGGGCCCGGGGCGCCCGGAACGCGGAGAGGCCCGCGGTGAGGAGAGGGCGCCGGCTCCCCTTCGCGCGGGGGGGCGGCTGCGGGAGGACCGGTCGGGGTGAACCCCGCCCGGCGGCCGGTGATTCCGGGGGAGGAGGGGAGTCCGCCCCCTTGACTCCCGGCCCCGGCGTGGCATCATGGACCAACGGAGGGCGTCCT
>JAOZQC010000017.1:9461-15408 GCA_029932425.1 Planctomycetota bacterium
ACCGGGCGCCGCCGTCGCTGGGCCGCCGGCTCGCACCGCCCCCCTCCCGCTCCCCCGCCGGAGGAATCCGCTCATGAAGCATGCCGCGCTCCCCGTCTGCCTGCTCGCCCTGGTCTTCCTCGCCGGAGCCGGGCCCGCCTCCGCCTCCGGAGACCTGGCTCCCGTCTCGGAACAGGCGCTCCACTTCCGGGCGGAGGTGGGGGTGGAACCCGGACACATCGTGTGCGGCTGGCTGGACGAATCGAAGGGGACGGGGAAGGGCTACGACACCGCGGTCCTCGACACCGACGGCGACGGGAAGGGGGACGAGCGCCAGGTCTTCCCCCTGCAGGAGAACCGCGTGACGAAGAAGAGGGTCCCCCGTCCCACGATCACCTTCCAGGCCGACGGGGCGGTCTGGACCCTGGACCTCTACTCGCTGGGGTACCGGCGCCCGAACCTCTCCTCCGGGAAGGTGGAGACCTACCTCCGGTGGTCCGTGCGGAAGGACGGGCTCTACGCCTGGTTCATCAACGGGAAGACGACCCTCTACACGGACCGGGAGGCCGCCGCGAGGAGCCGGCCGGTGCGCCTGGGTCCCCCCTTCCGCTTCGAGGTGGGCGCGACGACGCGGGGGATGCAGTCGCTCGTACGCGTGGGGCTCAAGGACGGGAACGGCTGCACCATGCGCCTGGCCCGGGTGGACGGGGCGGAGCGGAGGATCCGGGTGGTCCTCCGGTCGGGGGAGAAGGAGGTGCTGGCGGTGACCGCGGAGTACGGGTGAAGCGGTACCTGCGACCTCCCCGTGGCTGTGCCCGCGGGGGACTACGAGCTGACCGCCTCCCTCGACCTCTCCCCCCTCTGCGCCCCCTCACCCACACGGAGAAGGTGACCGTGGTCCGGCCCGGCATCGAGATCCTCGACCGCCGCCTCGCGGAGCTCCGGTCCGGGGACCGAAACCTCCGCATCCGGGCGCTCATCGATCTCCGGCACTTCCCGGAGCACGGCGACCGCGTGGTCCCCGTCCTCCTGAAGCTCCTGGACGACGAGAACCTCTCCACCCGCTCCATCGCCCTCTCCGTGCTCGCCGCCTATCCCGAGGAGGCGGCGGCCCACGTGGACCGCTTCCTCGCGATCCTGGCCGGCGGGGAGAAGAGAGGCCCGGGGGAGCGGGGCACCGCCGCCTACCTCCTGGCCCGGGTGGCCCCGAAGCACGAGAAGGTGGAGAGGGCGCTCGCCGCCGCCGTGGAAGCGGCGGACGCCGCCCACAAGCCGCGGTTCGAGTACGCGCTCCGCCTGTACCGGAAGAGAACGGGCGCCGGGGGGAAGTGAAGCGGCCGGGGCCCGGGCCGGTCCCCGGCCTCCGCTTGACACGGGGGGCGGGCGGGGGGATCCTCCGGCCATGCTCTCCTCCCTCCTTTGCCTCCTCTGCCTCCTGCCGGCCGGAACCGGCGGGGACCTTCCCCGGATCGACGTGTGGCGGGTCGCCCCCCACCGGGGCGGCGGCGGGCGGGTCCTCTTCGCCGCGGACCCCGTCCTCGCCCGGATCGGGGAGGACCCCGACTACGAACCGGACTTCCCCACCGAGGTGCGGCGGGACGAGAAGGGCGTGGTGGCCCACCGGGACCTCCGGAGCGGCTGGGCCTACTGCGAGGTCCGCTCGGACACGGAGCGGACGGTGCTCGTCACGGGGCGCGGCTTCCACTCCCTCTTCGTGAACGGCGCCCGGTTCGCCGGCGACTTCTACCGTCACGGCATCCTCCGGCTCCCCGTGCCCCTCCGGAAGGGAACGAACCGCATCCTGGTCCGGGCGATCCGCGGGCGCTTCTCGATCCGGCTCCTCCCCGCCCCGGGGGACGTGGGCCTCTCGCCCCTCGATCCCACCCTCCCCGATCTCCTTGGGGGAAGGCGGATCGAGGAGCCCGGCGCGGTGGTGGTGGAGAACCACACCCGGGAGGTCGTGGAGGACGCCGTGCTCGAGGTGGGGGACGGCCGGGTCTTCGAGCGGGTGGCGGTCCCCGCGGGCCGCCTGCTCCCCTGCTCCATCGCCAAGCCGCCCTTCCCCCTCCTCCAGCTCCGGGAGCCGGAGCCCGCGGAGCTGGACGGCCGGGGCCGCTACCCCCTGCGGGTGACGATCCGCCGGGGCGGGTGGAGGGAGACCCGCGTGTACCCGCTGGCGGTGCGCGGGCCCCGGGACGCCCGGGTGGAGACCCGGACCTCGGGCATCGACGGCTCGGTGCAGCTCCTCGCCGTCCGCCCGCCGCTCCGGGTGACGCCGGGCCGCCGCTACGCCCTCTTCCTCTCCGCCCACGGGGCGAGCGTGAAGGCCTGGAACCAGGCGAACGCCTACCGGCCGAAGCGGGACGCCTTCATCGTGGCTCCCACCAACCGCCGTCGCTTCGGGTTCGACTGGCAGGACTGGGGGCGACTGGACGCCCTGGAGGCCCTCGACTACTCGCGGCGGCGCTTCCCCGTGGATCCCTCCCGGATCTACCTCACCGGCCATTCCATGGGGGGGCACGGGGCCTGGTACCTGGGCGTGCTCTACCCCTCCCGGTTCGCGGCGGTGGCGCCCTCCGCGGGATGGGCCTCCTTCTACACCTACGGCGGGGGCATGCCGCGGCGCTTCCCGGCGGATCCCCGGCTCGACCCCTTCACCTGGACCCAGGCGGAGAACGCGGTCCTCGATCTCGTCCGCAACCTCTCCCACACCCCGGTCTACATCCTCCACGGGGAGAGGGACGACAACGTCCCCGTGGAGGAGGCGCGGCGGTTCGCGAAGGTCCTCGCCTCCTTCCATCCCGACTTCCGGTACCACGAGCAGCCCGGCGTGAAACACTGGTGGGGCGCCGAGTGCGTGGACTGGATCCCCCTCTTCGAGTTCTGCCGCCGGCACCGCCGGGTGACCGCCCCCCTCCGCTTCACGTTCCGGACCTTCAACCCCGCGGTGACCTCCCGGTACGCCTGGGCGGAGATCCTCCAGCAGGAGAGCCCGGCCCGGACGAGCGCCGTGGAGGTGTCCGCGGATCCCCGGAAGGGGACGGTGGAGGTCCGGACGGAGAACGTGGCGCGGCTCCGCCTCGACCTGGGGGAGGTCCTGCCCGGTCCGGAGGCGAGGGTCGTCCTGGACGGCGCCGCTCTCGCCGTGCCGGGAGACCGGCCCGTCACCTTCCGGCACGCGGGGGGGAGCTGGTCCGGCTTCGCGGGGGCCGTGCGGCTCGGCGCGGAGAAGAACCCGCGGCGCGGCGGCCCGTTCAAGCTCGCCTTCGCGCGGCGCATGGTCTGGGTCTACGGCACCTCGGGCACGGAGGAGGAGAACCGGGCGGTCCTCGCGAAGGTCCGCTACGACGCCCAGGTCTGGTGGTACCGCGCGAACGGGAACGTGGAGATCGTGCCGGACCGGGATTTCGAGCCGGCCCGCTTCCCGGACCGGAACGTCATCCTCTACGGCCACGCGGACGGGAACTCCGCCTTCGGGAAGCTGCTTCCCCGGTGCCCGGTGTCGATCCGCCGGGGTTCGGTCCGGATCGGGGACCGGGTCTTCTCCGGCGATCTCGGTCTCTTTCTCGTCTACCCGCGCCCGGACACGGAGGAGAACCTGGTGGGCGTGGTGGGAGCCACCACCGCCAAGATGATGCGCCAGGCCCAGCAGTGCCGCTACTTCATCTCCGGTTCCGCCTGCCCCGACTGGGTGGTGTACACCCCCGAGACCCTCACCGGCGGCATGGCGGGCGTGGCCGCGTCCGGCTACTTCACGAACCGCTGGACCCTCCCCTGAAGGTCACGTACGGGCGCGGGAGTCCTTTGCAGCCTTCGCCTCCCGCCTTCCCACCCCCCGTTCCTTCCCCCACCGGAGAATTCGTACCGTCCCGCGTCCCTCCGGGGGAGAGTGAAACATTGCTGACAGGCACGACTTTTTCATTTCTCCGAGACATCGACGACAGGAACGGGCGTTTCACCTTTCCCGCGGCGGTGGGGGGGCGTCGCGAAGGCCCCAAGTCGCTCCCGCCTCCGCAGGGAACCTTCCCCGGGAGGAGATGAGAGATGCGGATCGGAATCGTGGGACTCGGGAAGATGGGCGGGAACATGGCCCGGAGGCTCCTGGCGGGCGGCCACGGGGTGGTGGGCTACAACCGGAGCCCCGCGGCCGTGGCGCGCCTCGTCGCCGACGGCGGCGAGGGGGCCGGGTCCCTGGAGGAGCTGGCGGCCGCACTCTCCCCTCCCCGCGCGGTGTGGCTCATGATCCCCGCCGGGGAGCCGGTGGACCGGGCGGTGGAGGACCTCCTTCCCCTCCTCGAGGAGGGGGATCTCCTCGCCGACGGGGGCAACTCGAACTACCGGGACTCCCTCCGCCGGGCGGCCCGGGTCGAGGGCGCGGGCCTCCTCTGGGCGGACGTGGGCACGAGCGGCGGCGTCTGGGGCCTCCGGGAGGGCTACTCCCTGATGGTGGGAGGCTCTCCGGAGGCGGTGGAGCGGCTCCGCCCCGTCCTGGAGACGCTGGCCCCCGCCCCCGACCGGGGCTGGGGACACGTGGGGCCCGCCGGCGCCGGCCACTTCGTGAAGATGGTCCACAACGGGATCGAGTACGGCCTGATGGAGGCCTACGCCGAGGGGTTCGCGATCCTCGAGCGGAAGAGCGAGTTCTCCCTCGACCTCCGCCGGGTGGCGGAGATCTGGCGCCACGGAAGCGTGGTGCGCTCCTGGCTCCTGGACCTCACGGCCCGGGCGCTCGGGGAGAACCCGGGGCTGGAAGGCGTCGCCCCGTGGGTGGCCGACTCCGGCGAGGGGCGCTGGACGCTGGCGGAGGCGATCGACCTCGAGGTGCCCGTCCCCGTGATCGCCCTCTCCCTGATCCAGAGGCTCCGGTCCCGCGATCCGGACTCCTTCTCCGACCGGCTTCTCGCCGCCCTGCGGCACCAGTTCGGGGGGCACGCGATCCACAAGGAGTGACCATGGACGGAAAAACGCCTCCGCCCCACCTCTTCGTCATCCTCGGCGGGACCGGCGACCTCGCCGCCCGGAAGCTGCTCCCCGCCCTCCACGACCTGGATGCGAAGGATCTCCTCGACGGGAGCTTCCGGATCCTCGCGGTGGCCCGGAACCCGGACCTCGACGACGGGGCCTACCGGCGCTGGGCGCGGGACGCGCTGGCCCGGGCCGGGCGTCGCGACCCGGAGACCTTCTGCAGCCGGCGCCTCCACTACGCCTGCGTGACGGGCGGCCCGGCGGAGGCCTTCGCGCGCCTGGCCGCCCGGATCGGGGAGATCGAGAGGGAAGCCTCGCTGCCCGGCCACCGCATCTTCTACCTCGCCCTGCCCCCCGGCGCCTTCGGCCCCACGATCGGGAACCTGGCGGCGGCGGGGCTCACCGGGGGACCCGGCTCCGTCCGGTTCGTCATCGAGAAGCCCTTCGGGCGCGACCTCGAGAGCGCCGTCGCCCTGAACCGCGAGATCCACGACTGGCTCGACGAGGAACAGGTCTTCCGGATCGACCACTACCTGGGCAAGGAGACGGTCCGCAACCTCATGGTCTTCCGCTTCGGGAACACGATCTTCGAGGATCTCTGGAACCGCGACCGCATCCGCTGCGTGGAGATCACGGTGGCGGAGAGCCTGGGCGTGGGAGACCGGGCGGCGTTCTACGAGCGGACGGGGGCGATCCGGGACATCGTGCAGAACCACCTCACCCAGCTCCTCACGCTCACCGCCATGGAGGTCCCCGCCGCCTTCGACGCCCGGTCCGTGCGGCACGAGAAGCTGAAGGTCCTGCAGTCCATCGCCCCTCTCTCCCCGGACGACGTCGTCTTCGGGCGCTACGGTCCCGGGGAGGGAGGACCGGGCTACCTCGAGGAACCGGACGTGGCGCCGGACTCCGTCACCGAGACCTACTTCGCGGCCCGGGTGGACATCGACACCTGGCGCTGGCAGGGCGTTCCCTTCTACCTCCGGACGGGTACGCGGCTCTCCCG
>JAOZQC010000359.1 GCA_029932425.1 Planctomycetota bacterium
CCGGGCCAGCCGGGCCAGGATCGAGAAGCGGTCGTAGCCCGCGAAGGCCTCGTCCCCCCCGTCCCCGGTGAGGGCCACGGTGACGTGCGCCCGGGCGGCGCGGGCCACGAGCGCCTGGGCGAGGGCGGAGGAGTCCCCGAAGGGCTCCCCGAAACGGCGGAGCAGCTCGGGGACCTCCTCCACCTCCGGGGGATCGATCCGGATCTCGGTGTGCTCGGTGCCGAAGCGCCGGGCCACCGCCCGGGCGCGCTCGGACTCGTCGTACTCGGGGTGGGGGCTCACCACGGTGAAGGTCCGGACCGGCCCCGCGGCCTCCCCGGCCATCATCGCCACCACCGTGGCGGAGTCGATGCCTCCCGACAGGAAGGCCCCGAGGGGAACGTCCGAGACCAGCCGCATCCTCACCGCCTCCCGGATCCGCTCCCGGAGCTCCTCCGGATCCGGGGGGGCGGCGCGGGGGTCCGGCGGGGGGCGGCGCCAGTAGCGCTCCGGCTCCTCCGACCCCGCGGCGAGGCAGTGGGCGGCGGGGAGCTTCCGGATGCCCCGGTAGGCGGTCCAGGGGGCGGGCACGTAGCCGAAGGAGAGGTAGAGGGAGAGGGCCTCCCCGTCGGGCTCGGGGGAGCGTTCCCCGAGGCGGAGCAGGGCGGGAAGCTCGGAGGCGAAGGCGATTCCGCCCCCGGGGAGGGCCGTGTGGTAGAGCGGCTTCTGGCCGAGCCGGTCCCGGGCCAGGAGCAGGGTCCCGTCCCGCGGGTCGAAGGCCGCGAAGGCGAACATGCCCCTCAGCCGCGGGAGGATCCGGCGCCCCTCCAGGGAGAAACCGGTGAGCAGGGCCTCCGTGTCGGACCGCGTGCGGGGGTGCCGCCCCCGCCTCGCCTGGTCCGCGAAGAGCTCCCGGAAGTTGTAGATCTCCCCGTTCGTGACCACCACGCACCCGGTCCCGGGATCGACCATGGGCTGGGCGCCCCCCTCGGGGTCGATCACCCGGAGCCGGGCGTGGGCCAGCCCCACCCGGCGATCCGGCGAGAACCAGGTCCCCCATCCGTCCGGCCCCCGGTGCCGGAGGAGGTCGAGGGCCCCGGGGAGCCGCCTCGCGAACGGGTCGGGATCCCCGGCGGGCAGCAGGTAGCCGACGAAGCCGCACATGCGCCGCCACCATACCGCTCCGCCCGGCCCCGCGCCCGCTCGTTTCCGGCTCGGGCCCGCGCCCGGCCCCCCGCGGGGCCCGGAATCGGCTCAATTCGGAGACGACCCCGGCCGATGAGTCTCAGGATGAGAACGAGGGCTCCGCCCCGGGAGGCGGCCCCCGCGCGACACGGAGGAGGCTCCATGTTCCGACTCACACTGACCTTCGCCGGCAAGCCGATCCGGAAGTTCAACTTCGACCAGGACGCGGTGTGCATCGGGCGGGACCCCGACTGCGAGATCCTGATCGACAACATCGGGGTCTCCCGGAAGCACGCCACGATCGAGAAGGCCAACGGCGAGTACATCCTCACCGATCTCAAGTCGCACAACGGCACCTTCGTCCGGGGCCAGCGGATCTACCACCACCAGCTCCGGGACGGGGACGAGTTCTTCATCGGGAAGTACAGCCTGAGCTTCGAGAACCTCGACATCGACACGGAGCCCGCCCCTTCCGCGCCCGAGGTGAAGAACCCCGGGATGCAGGAGATGACCTTCCGGCTCGACAAGTCCGAGATCGAGAAGATCATGGGCGCCTCTTCCATCGGGAACGTGCCCAAGATCGCCCAGATCGCTCCCGAGAGCGAGACCCGGACCGTGCGCCTGGACAAGGACTACTTCTTCATCGGCAAGGCTCCCATGGCGGATCTCCGGATCTCCGGGGCCTTCGTCCCCTGGCTCGCCGCCGTTCTCGTCCAGGAGGAGAAGCGGTTCGTGATCTTCTCGTTGCGGAAGCGCCGCACCGTGATCGTGAACGGCCAGAGGGTCCGCAAGCACCTGCTGGCGGACGGCGACCTCTTCCAGATCGGCCGCCGCAAGTTCCGCTTCGCGCTGAGTTGATGCGGAGGCGGGATCTTTCGTACACCTTGCGTGCGATCGTGCCTGCGATCGTGCCGGAGCCATCCGCCCCCTTCCCCCGCGGGACGCGGCCGGCGGGGGAGGATCTGCCTCCCCCCCGGGATGGCGGTGGGCGGCGTACTTCGCCCGGGGCTCGAACCGGACGAGGACGGCCGAGGCCCCGCTCTCCCGGTCGTGCCGGAGCTTCTTGAACGTGATGCCCTCGCAGGGGGTCTCGCGCCACTCCAGGGTGCGGGCGTCGACGCAGGTGCTTCCCGGATTCGCGTGTTCTTCCATCGGGGCAGGGTAGCAGGCGGGGCGAGGGACGACCGCGGGCGCGGGCCCCGGTCTCAGCGCGCGGCGGCCTCGATGATCCGGTCGAGGATCTCGTCGAGCGTCAAGGTGGGACGGTACCCGATCGTCTCCCGGGCCCGGGAGAGGTCGGGGACCCGGCGGCCGAGATCCTCGAAACCGGCCTCGTAGGCCTCCTCGTAGGGCACGTGCACGATCTCCACGCCGGGGTCCGTCTTCGCCCGGATCCTCTCCGCCAGCTCGCGGATGGAGACCTCCTCGTCGCTGCCCAGGTTGAAGACCCGGCCGCGGGCCTCGGGCTCCTCCATGAGGGCGATGGCGCCCCGCACCACGTCGCCCACCCAGCCGAAGGAGCGGGTCTGGGTCCCGTCCCCGTAGACCGTGATGGGCCCGCCGGAGAGGGCCTGGGAGACGAAGCGCGGCACCACCATCCCGTACCGTCCCACCTGCCGGGGGCCGATGGTGTTGAAGAAGCGCGCCACCACCGCGGGAAGCCCCCGCTCCTTGTGGTAGGCGAGGGCCAGGAACTCGTCCACCGCCTTGCTGGCGGCGTAGGACCAGCGGGAACGCGAGGTGGGGCCGAGCACCATGTCGTCGTCCTCGCGATAGGGGCCCCCGTCCCCCTTGCCGCAGACCTCGGAGGACGAGGCCACGAGCACGGGCGCGCCGTGCTCGGCGGCGATGCGGAGGACCAGCTCCGTGCCGTGGATGTTCGTCTCGATGGTGTGGACCGGCCGCTCCACGATGAGCATCACCCCCACCGCGGCCGCGAGGTGGAAGATGCGATCCGCGCCGGGGATCAGCTCCCGGAGCAGCCCCTCGTTCATGATCGTGTCCTCGTGGAACGCCAGGCGGGGGTTTTCGGCCGCGGCCTCCAGGTTCTCCCGGCGGCCCGTGGAGAGGTTGTCCACCACCATGACCTCGTCCCCCCGTTCGAGGAGGGCTTCCACGAGGTGCGAGCCGATGAACCCGGCGCCGCCGGTGACGAGGGATCTCATGAGGCGGAAGCCTAGCCCGGTTCTCTCATCGGGACGCACGTTTTTCGCCGGATCCCCCCGAAAACGGCCGGGGTCGCCGGGGGCCCCGCGCCCCGGCGGATGCCCGCTCCCGGAAGCCGCCGGGAACCATCGCCCGCGCGCCCCGCGGGGAACGAAGCCCACGCCCCCCTCCCGCGGGCGCCCCGGATCCCGCCGCCGGGCCGCCGGCCGGAAGCGACCGGTCCAGGAAGAAGACCACCGGGAGCCCTCCGGGCAGGCCCCGGAGAGGACCGGCCGCGGGGTCCCCGAGAACTGAAAAAGCCGTGCCTGTCACCGCTGTTTCACAGGGGAGCGGGAAAAGTGAAAAAGCCGTGCCTGTCACCGCTGTTTCACTCGATGCGGATGTCCACCGACTCGTCGCCGGCTTCCACCTCCACCTGCTTGGTCCGGTCGCTCGCCCAGACCTGGAGCCGGACCTTCCCCGGCTCCACGCCCTCGATGCGGAAGGACCCGTCGCTCCTCGTCCGGACCCACCGGCCCCCGCCCACCACGCTCACCCAGGCGTTGGCGATCCCGCCGCCGCGGGAGTCGGTGATCCGGCCGGCGATGATCAGGCCGCGCACCACCACCAGCTTGACGCCCTTCGCGCCGGCGGCCACCGTGACCGGCTCGGGGAGCATGTATCCTCCCCGGCGGGCGGAGACCGTGAGCGTCACCTCCCCCTCCGCGAGCCCCTTGATCTTGAACTCCCCCTTGGCGTTCGTCATCGCCCCCACGGCGCCCCCCCCGCCCACCGGGGTGGCCAGCACCGAGACCCCGGGCCGCGGGGCGCCCTCCGCGTCCACCACCACGCCGGAGACGGTCTTCCCCTCCACCATGACCACGGAGATCCCCGTGGACCT
>JAOZQC010000360.1:0-1262 GCA_029932425.1 Planctomycetota bacterium
ACTCACCAGGCCGGTCTCCACGTCCACCTCCACCTCGGCCACGTGCACCGTCATGGAGTAGGCGGGGCTCGCTCCGATGGAGCCGCCCCGGTAGTCCCCGCCGCGCTTCTTCGTGCGGTAGCCGCCCGCGGTCACCAGGGATCCGTAGCGGGTCTCCGCGATCCACACCGCCTGGGAGAAGCTCATCCGCCGGTCGGGGTCCTCCCCGTGGAAGACCTCGCTCCCCCCGGAACGGAGCTCCTCCGGGGGGCAGGACCAGTCGTCCGCCCCCGCCGCGAACACCTTCTCCCGGAGCTTCTCCGCCGCCTCCACCGCGGCCAGGCCGCACATGTAGGTCACCCGGCTGGAGTAGGAGCCGAGGTCCACCGGGCAGAGGTCCGAGTCCTGGGTGATCACCGAGAGGTCGCCCATCTCGAGCCCGAGCACCTCCGCGGTGACCTGGGCGAGCATGGTGTCCGACCCCTGGCCGATGTCGGTGGCCCCGCAGTAGATCGTCACCCGCCCGCTCCGGTCCGCCCGGAGCACCACCGCGGACTGGGGCATCTCGTTGGGGTAGATGGGGTAGTTCGTGCCGGTGATGTACATGCTGGCGGCCACCCCCACGCCCCGGCCGTAGGGGAGCTTCCGGAACTTCTCCTTCCATCCCGACTCGCGCTCCGCGGTGTCCAGGCACTCCACGAAGCCGTTGGGACCGATCCACTGGCCGTTCAGCGTCTCCACGTTCTCCCCGATCCAGTTCCGCCGGCGGAGCTCGATGGGGTCGATGCCGAGCTTCTCGGCCAGCTCGTCCATGGCCACCTCGAAGGCGAAGCGGGGCTGGACGCTGCCGTGGCCGCGCTTGGCGCCGCAGCAGGGCTTCGTGGTGTAGACGCGGGTGGAGTCGAACGCGTAGGCTTCGAGCTTCACGGGAGCGGTGACGAGCTGCCCGGTGTAGTAGGTGGTCACCACCCCGAAGGAGGAGTAGGCCCCTCCGTCGAGGGTGGAACGCATCCGGACGGAGGTCACCCGCCCGTCCTTCGTGCCGCCCATCTCGATGTGCATCCGGGTGCCGTGGCGGCCGCGGTGCGAGTAGAAGACCTCCTCGCGGGTGAGCCGGAGGCGCACCGGGCGGCCCGTGATCATGCTGAGCTTCGCGGCCACGAACTCGTGGGGGAGGGGCTCCCCCTTTCCGCCGAACCCGCCGCCCACCGCGGGCACCACGACCCGGATCCGGCTCTGGGGGATCTCGAGGACGTCCGCCAGCTCCCTCTGCAGGTAGTGAG
>JAOZQC010000360.1:1272-4208 GCA_029932425.1 Planctomycetota bacterium
CGAGGCGTCTGGGTGGAGCTCCAGATGGTGAGCAGACCCTCGGGGTCGTAGTAGGCGACGGCGGCGTGGGGCTCCATGGCCACGTGGTTCGTGTTCTCGAAGTAGAAGTCCCCGGCCACGATCTCGTCGGAGCGGGCGAACCCTCCCTCCACGTCCCCGAAGGAGAGCTGGACGCGCTTGGTCACGTTGCCCCTCCGGGCGCCCGGCCGGACGAGGGGGGCGTCCTCCGCCAGCGCCGCCTCCTCCGAGAGGACGGGGGGGAGGGGGGCGTACTCCACGCGGATGAGGTCGAGGGCGGCCTCCGCGGTGCGCGGGTCCTCGGCGCACACCGCCGCCACCCCCTCGCCCTGGTAGGTGACCTTGCCCCGGGCCAGCGGCCACTCGTCCCGGGTCCACCCGAGGATGCCGAAGGTGCGCGTGAAGTCCTCGCCGGTGACGGCGGCCCGCACCCCCGGCAGGGCCAGGGCCTCGGAGAGGTCGATGCTCCGGATCTCCGCGTGGGCGTGCGGGGAGCGGAGCATCTTCGCGTGGAGCTCGCCCGGCAGGGCGAGATCGTCGGTGAAAAGGGCCTCCCCCGTCATGCGCGCGCGCGTGCCGAGCTTGCGCGTGGGGCGGCCGATGACCCGGAACCCCTCCTTCATCGGTCTCCCTCCCCGCGGGCGGCGGCTTCCACCGCGTCCACGATCTTCTGGAACCCCGTGCAGCGGCAGAGGTTCCCGGCCAGGCCGTCCCGGACCTCCTCCCGGGTCGGGTGGGGGTTCCCGGCGAGCAGGGCGGCGGCGGAGAGGAGGACCCCCGGGGTGCAGAAGCCGCACTGGGCGGCGCCCTCGCGGTCGAAGGCCTCCTGGAGGCGGTGGGGGTAACCCTCGCGGGCCAGCCCCTCGATCGTGTCCACCCGGCGCCCCCGGACCTGGAGGGCCAGGGTGATGCAGGAGAGCCGCGGCTCCCCGTCCACGAGGACGGTGCAGGCGCCGCAGTCGCCGTGGTCGCACCCCCGTTTCGTTCCCGTGAGGCGAAGGTCCTCCCGGAGCACCTCGAGGAGGGTGGCCCCGGGGCGCACCGCGATCGTCTCGAGCTTCCCGTTCACCGTCAGGCTCATCATCACCTTCACGCCACACCTCCCTCGAGGGTTCGCAGCACCCGGTCCACGGCGCGGAGGGCGAGGGTCCCCGCCATCTCCCGGCGGTAGGTGGCGGCGGCCCGCACGTCGTCGATGGGCCGCACCGCGGCTTCCACGGCCCGCCGCACCGCGGTGCGGGTCTCCTCGTCGAGCCGCCCCGCGGCCAGGATCTCCTCCGCGGCGGGGAGGCGGAGGGGGGTGGGCGCCACCGCCCCCGCCGCCAGGCGGAAGCGGACGCCGGAGGCCGCTTCCGCGTCCGGCCAGCCGAGCGCGGCCACGCTCACCAGCGCCAGGTCGAGGGCCCGCCGGCGGGCGAACTTCAGGTACGTGCCCCGGGCGCCGGGCGGGGGAGGGGGAAGGAGGATCCGGGTGATGATCTCCCCGGGACCGAGGACCGTCCGCCGGGGGCCCTGGAAGAAGTCCGCCAGCGCCGGGCGCCGCCGGCCGCCCGGCCCCGCGATCTCCACCTCCGCCTCGAGTACGAGCAGCGGGGGAGCGGAGTCCGCGGCGGGGGAGGCGGTGGCGAGGTTGCCCCCGAGGGTGGATCCGAAGCGCAGCGGCACGGAGCCCACCGCCCGGAGCGCCTCCGCCAGCGCCCCGAACCGCTCGGCCAGCTCCGGGCGGCGGGCGAGGTGCTCCAGGGGGACTCCGGCCCCCAGGGAGAGCCCCCCGTCCCCCGTCTCCCGGACCTCGACGAGCTCGCGGATGCGGGTCAGGTCCACCACCACCTCCGGGCGGGAGAGCCCGTCGCGGACCTCCACGACGAGATCGGATCCCCCCCACACGGCCCGGGCCGCGCCCGGGCGTTCGGCGAGGATCCGCACCGCCTCCTCCACGGTGTCGGGCTGTTCGATGAGGAAGTCCATGAGCACCTCGGGTCGGGAAGAGCCGCCCCAGTCTAGCAGGCCGCGGGAGCATCGCTTCTCTCGCCGCCGGGGCTCCCGCCCGGCGGCCTGCCAGTGTAGCGGGAGCGGCCGCCGGCGGTTCGTGATTCGGCGCCCGGACGGGGATGCGGATCAGCCCGCGGTCCCGGGAACCGGCCCGGCCCCCCCGCCGCACCGGTCCAGCGTCTCGAGGGCGGGGAGGAAGGCCGCCCCCCGGGGGGTGAGGCGGTAGGCCGTGGAAGGGGGGAAGCCGCCCGTGACCCTCCGCGCCACCAGGCCGCAGGCGATCATCCCCTTGAGGGCCAGGGTGAGGGCCCGGGGGCTGATCCCGGGCTCGAGGGCCCGGATCTCGGCGAAGGAGAGCTCGAAACCCCGGAGCGCGGCCGTCACGGGGAGGGACCACTTGCGGAGGATGAGGTCCTCCACCTCCGGCGAGGGAACGGTGCGGAGGATCCGGCCGCTGGCGGCGGCGGCGCAGCGCCCGGGGGGGGTGAGCGCGTACCCCCGGCGGGCGGGAGGGTGGGCGACGACCCACCCGGGCCGGGCCAGGGTCCGGAGGGACCGGGCGAGCGAGCTGGAGCCCACGGAGAGGGCCCGCCGCAGCGTTCCGAACGTGGCCCACCCCGCGGGCTCCAGGCAGGCCAGCACGGGAATGTTCCAGCGGCAGGCGGAGAGGGTGAGGATCGCGTCGGAGACCATCGGGGAGAAGATGGCTTGACAAGAAATGTATAGCAAGTATAAAAAAAGAACTTCTGCCACGGGAGGGCTCGCATGACCACGGACGCCGCGGGGAAACCCCACCCCTTCGTCGAGCTCGAGGAGATGCTGCTCCGCCCCCGGGCCTCCGGGCTCTTCCTCACCCGGGTGGCGCCCGATTCCCCGCTGGCCGCGCAGGGGGCCCGCGCGGGGGACATCATCACCGCGGTGGGGGT
>JAOZQC010000361.1 GCA_029932425.1 Planctomycetota bacterium
GGTTGCGGAACCAGGCGTGATGGGCCACCCCGGACTCGAGATCGGTGAGGAGGAGCTGCCCGGTGATGCCTCCCGAGAAGAGGAAGCTCACCCGCTCCGGGCCCGCCTCCAGGAGGGTCAGGTACATGGGCTCGCCGTCGCCTTCCTCCCGGGCGCCGGGGTTCGCGGGCACCACGGTATAGACGAGCTGGTCGAGCCGTTCGAGCGCCACCACCCGGCCGAGGCGTCCCGGAGGACCCGGTGGCGGGTCCACGTGGAAGGTGCGCCTCACGAGGTCCAGGCGGACGCGGGTGAGGAGACCGGAGCGGAGCCGCTCCAGCATCTCCTCGGCGGCGGCGCGCCGGCGACCGCCGCCGTTCCCTCCCGAGAGCTCCCGCTTCAGGGCCTCCATCTTCCGGCGCAGCGCCCCGGCCTGGGCGGGCAGCAGCTCGCGGCCCGCCACCCCCGCCTCCACCCGGTGCTCGAGGAGGAAGGGGTTCGAGGGGTCCAGGCCGCTCCGCCGGTAGCGCGCGCGGTCCTCGCCCCTCAGGCCGTCGCGCGGCAGCGGCGTGAAGCCCCTCTCCTCGTACTCCGCGCACACCTCCTCCACCGTCCGCTCCGTCACCGCCGAGGCCCGGACGTGGAGGAGCCGCACCGTCCCCGGGTTGCCGAACGCGTCCCGTCCCGGCTCCGCCCCCTCCTCCAGGCCGGCGTCTTCGAGCCGGGCCCCGCGCGGCAGGGAGTCCCCCACCAGGGCCCCGGCCCGCTCGTTTTCGCGATCGCTCGTCATCGCCGTCACGCCGTCCCCGGTATCCATCGGCCGGCCGGGCCGGCCGTCCTGAGCGCCAAGTCCCCCTCCCGATCCCGCTTTCGGGACGCGCCCGGCGGCCGGCGTGTAGAATCCCCGGCATGAGCTCCGAAGAGGTCGTCCGGCGCATCGCCGACCGCGTGAAGGAAGAGTTCGAGGGGAACCGGCGCATCCTCACCTTCGACGCCTGGCTCGAGCTCTTCTACGAGAACCCCCGGCGCCTGGCCCGCTGCGCCGCCCAGCTCGTGGCGGACATGTTCGCCTACTACGGGATCGATCCCCCCGCCGGGGAGGACGGCGCGCCGCGGCGGTACCGCCTGTTCGACCTCGAGTTCCTGGACGGGCGCGGCCGCATCCACGGCCAGGAGGACGTGCAGGAGAGGATCCACCGCATCGTGCGCACCGCCGCGGGCGAGGGCCGGACGGAGAAGCTCATCCTGCTCCACGGTCCGAACGGATCCGGCAAGTCCGTCATCGTGGAGGCGATCTTCCGGGGACTCGAGCACTACACCCGGCAACCGGAGGGAGCGGTCTACCGCTTCAACTGGGTGTTCCCGAAGTCCGCGGGTCCCGGGGAGTCGCTCGGATTCGGCGCGGGGGGGGCGGCCCGCGGCGAGGAGGAGATCGACTCCTTCGCCCTCCTCGACGCCGAGGAGCTGAGTGCGCGCCTGGTCTGCGAGCTGAAGGACCATCCCCTCTTCCTCGTGCCCGCCGAGGAACGGATGCGCATCCTCGCGGAGACGTTCGGAGAGAAGGCCCCCGAGGAGGACGACTCCCTCCGGTGGCTCGTGGAGGGGGATCTCAGCCAGAAGGCCAAGGCCATCTACGAGGCGCTCCTCGCCGCCTACCAGGGGGACTGGCGCAAGGTGATCCGCCACGTCCAGGTGGAGCGTTACTACATCTCGCAGCGGTTCCGGTGCGGGGCGGTCACCATCCAGCCCATGGGGAGCGTGGACGCGAGCGAGCAGCAGATCAGTCTCGAGGCCTCCGTGCAGAACCTGCCCCCCGTCCTCCAGAACCTGCGTCTCTTCGAGCCGCTGGGGGACCTGGTGGACGCGAACGGCGGGGTCGTGGAGTTCGGCGACTTCCTGAAGCGCCCCATGGACCTGAACAAGTACCTCCTGAACGCCATCGAGAAGGGCACCATCTCCCTCCCCAACTCGCTCGTGGAGCTCAACCTCGTCATGCTGGGGACCTCCAACGAGAAGCACCTCGACGCGTTCAAGACCACGCCGGAGTTCACCTCCTTCAAGGGTCGCATCGAGCTGGTCCCCGTGCCCTACCTCCTCGAGTTCAGCAAGGAGGCCCGGCTCTACGAGGACATGCTCCGGGCCGTGCGGGCGGAGGTCCGCGTCGCCCCCCACACGCTGGAGATGGCCGCCCTGTGGGCCGTTCTCACCCGCCTCCTGAGGCCCGATCCGGAGGCCTTCGAGGGGCGCCTGGCGGAGCTGGTGGCCGGGCTCACCCCGCTGGAGAAGGCCTTTCTCTACGACCGGCGGGAGGCCCCCGCGCGCCTGGATCGGGAGGACCGCCGGATCCTCCTCGCGGGCCTGTCCGAGCTCCGTAACGAGTACCGCGACACGGTGGTCTACGAGGGGCGCTTCGGCGCCAGCGCCCGGGAGATGCGGATGGTCCTCGCCCAGGCCGCGTACGATCCGGAACGGCCCGGCCTCTGCCCCTCGCTGGCGTTCAAGGCCATTCGCGAGCTCATCCGCGACAAGACGGTCTACGACTTCCTGAAGCTGAAGCCCGACGGCGGCTACCACCACCCGGAGGCCTTCGTGGAGCAGGTGAAAGGCGTGTACGCCCGGCGCGTGCTCGACGAGATCCAGGAGGCCATGGAGCTGATCCGCGAGGAGGAGTACGACCGCCGCTTCGACGAGTACCTCCGGCACGTCATCGCCTTCAACCGCAAGGAGAGCGTCCGGAACCCGCAGACGGGAAAGGACGAGCCCCCCAGTGAGAGGATCATGCGCGCCGTGGAGGACCTCCTCGAGACCGGGGAGTCCCGCGAGGAGTTCCGCCAGAACCTCGTGGCCCGTATCGGGGCCTTCGCCCTCGACCATCCCGAGGAGGAGGTGAGCTTCCGCCGGCTCTTCCCCGACCTGCTCCAGGCCCTGAAGCGGCAGTTCTTCGAGGCTCGCCGGGAGAGGGTCCGCCGCCTCACCGAGAACCTCCTCCGCCACGGAACGGACGAGTTCGACTCCCTCTCCGCCGAGGACCGGGAGGAGGTGGAGCGGGTGCTCGGGAACCTGGCGGACCGGCACGGCTACGACGTGGAGGAAGCCCGGGACGCGGCCGCGTTCCTGCGGGCGCACTACCCGGAGTGAGGAGGGCTGCCGTTACAGGGTGGTAACAAGGTTACAGGCCTGTAACCGGATCGCCGGCCCCGGGCCGGGCCGCCCGCCGGAGGAGGTTGCAAGTTCAAATCGACAAGGAACTTAGGAATTCGGTCCCCGGTGTCCGTTCTGGCACCACCTTTGCGCGGGGACCCGTGGACCATGTGTTCTCGAAAGAACGTCCTGGAACCGAGAAGCGCGCTCAGAGGAGGTTTGGTCGGATGAAGAAGCTCCTGTTCCTCATCGTGGCGGTCTCGCTGGTCTGGGCTTACCAGTCCACGCAGAACGTCGCGAGCGCCCACGGCGGCTCGTACCGCGGTCCCGCGGGAGAGGTGCCGCCCGGGCAACGTGACCCCAAGGACCCGCAGCCCCCGCCGGAGAACCCCCCCCCCCCCCCCCCCGGGCCCGCCGCCCCCCCCACCACACCCCCACCCCGCCGCGGCACCACACCCGGCAGCGGCGGCGACACCCCTCCGGAGAGCCCGAAGCCCAAGGCGCCCTCCCCGGACGGCCCCACCGGCCCGGGCGCGGGAGGCACGCTGACTCCGGGCGGCAAGAAGGTGAGCCGGCCGAAGCCCATGAGCTTCGAGAACTGGCTCTTCTGGTGGGCCTACAACAAGGACGAGTTCCTGAACCTCAAGGCCGCGATCAAGCGGAACGAGAACAAGATGTCCACCGACTCGTCCGCGCCCTTCTTCCGCGGCAGCTCCGAGAGGAACCGCCGCACGGCCCGCACCCCCACGGTGCCCATGATCCAGCAGAAGATCGTACCCGCCCTGAAGAAGGTGGTGGAGAACAAGGACATCCACCCGGACATCCGCGGCGGCGCTCTCATCGCCCTCGCCCGGTGCGCCGGGGGGACGCAGTACGTGAAGCTGTTCTTCCAGGTCGCCGATCCGGACAGCGGGGAGGACAAGATCGTCCGCGAGTCGGCGATCATCGCCCTCGGCATCCTGCAGCTCAAGAACGAGGAGGTCCGCAGCTTCCTCATCGACTTCATCGAGAACCCGAAGTCCCAGGACCGGGCGCGCTGCTTCGCCATGATCGCCCTCGGCCTGCTCCAGGACAACGACCCCACCG
>JAOZQC010000362.1 GCA_029932425.1 Planctomycetota bacterium
TGCGCATCGTCATCCCGTTCTTCGGGCCGACGCCCATCGCCCTGGACTTCGGCTTCCCGGTCCGCAAGGAGAGGGGCGACGACACGCGGGTCCTCTCGTTCTCGATCGACAGGCCCTTCTGACCGGGAAAGGATCGCGACTCTGAACCGTGAAGGAGACGAAACCATGAAGCCGGCTCGCAAGACCCTGATCCTGGTGACCGCCGTGGTGGGCGGCGCGCTCCTGGCCGCCGCGGCGCCCGCGGTGTCGCAGGCGGTGTTCGCCCCCGCCAAGATCGCCTTCGTGGACCTCCCGGAGATCTTCAAGAAGTACGACAAGGCCAACGAGATCCGGACCTGGGCGAACCGGCAGATCCAGGCCATCGACCAGGACGTCCGCAAGCGCCTGGAGGACCTGAGGAAGGAGCAGTCGGAGCTGGACATCCTCGTCCCCGGGACGCGCGAGTACCGCGAGAAGAAGCGCGAGCTGGATCGCAAGGCCTGGGAGCTCAAGTACGACGAGCAGGAGCGGAAGCGGGCCGTGGGCGAGGCCGCGGTGAAGCGGATGAACCTCGTGTACCGGGAGATCCGGCGCGAGGCCGCGAACTACGCCCGGAACAACGGGCTCAGCGCGGTCTTCATGTACGACGCCCGCGAGATCCCGGCCCGGAGCCCGGAGGAGCTCCAGGCCATGATCGCCACCCGGCCCGTGCTCTTCCGGGACCAGGCCCTGGACATCACCCCCTCGATCCTCGACGTCCTGCAGAAGGGCGCGAAGGAGGCGGGGAACAAGTAGGGAACCCTCGCTTGGGCGGAAACCAGAGAACGATCGGCGCGGAGGTGACCCTCACGGGGGCCGGTCTCCACACGGGGGAGGAGACGGCGGTGGTCCTGAAGCCCGCGGAGGCGGGGCACGGGATCGTCTTCGCGCGCATGGATTTGCCCGGGCAGCCGCGGATCCCCGTGGGCCGCGCCCGCGTGAAGAGCGACCGGCGCCGCACCGTGCTCTCCGCGGGGGAGGCCGAGGTCCACACCGTCGAGCACCTGCTCTCCTGTCTCCTGGGCCTCGGGATCGACAACCTCCTGGTGGAGATCACGGGGGTCGAGCTGCCGGGCCTGGACGGCTCGGCCCTCCCCTTCGCGGACGCCCTGGGGGCGGCGGGGGTGGTGGAGCTCGAGGCGCCGCGCGAGGAGTTCGTCCTGGACGAGGAGCTGGTGGTGGATCTCCCCGGCGAGGACGTGACGCTGGTGGCGCTGCCGGGCGGGGAGGGGCTCGCGATCTCCTACACCCTGGACTACGGGGTGCCCGGGATCCCGCTCCAGCGTTTCACCCTGGAGGTGACGGCGGACGCCTACCTCCGGGAGATCGCCCCCGCGCGCACCTTCTGCCTGGAGAGCGAGGCCCGCGCGCTCCTCGAGGCGGGGCTGGGGAAGGGCGCCACCTACCAGAACACGCTCGTGGTGGGGGAGGACGGGGCCCCGATCCAGAACACCCTGCGGTTTCCCGACGAGTACGTGCGCCACAAGATCCTCGATCTCATCGGGGACCTGGCGCTGCTCGGCGTCCCCCTCTCCGCCCGGATCCAGGCCACCCGGTCCGGCCATCTCGCGAACCTGAACCTGGTGCGGCGCCTCCTCGAGGTCCGCGCGAGAAGGCGCCGGGCGGAGGCCGCCGCCGCCCAGGAGCTCGACATCCGGGAGGTGATGCGGATCCTGCCCCACCGGTATCCCTTCCTCCTGATCGACCGGGTGGTGGAGCTGGAGGGCTATCGCCGGGCGGTGGGCATCAAGAACGTCTCCATCAACGAGCCGTTCTTCCAGGGGCACTGGCCGGGGCAGCCGGTGATGCCGGGGGTGCTCATCGTGGAGGCGATGGCCCAGCTCTCCGGCGTGCTCCTCCTGCGCAAGCTCTCCCACACGGGGAAGCTCGCGGTCCTGCTCTCCATCGACCGGGTGAAGCTCCGCCGGGCGGTGGTCCCCGGCGACCAGCTCCGGATCGAGTGCGTGGCGGAGAACGTGAAGCCCCGCACGGGCCGCGTCCGGGGCCGCGCCACGGTGGAGGGCAAGCTCGCCGCGGAAGCGCGGATCAAGTTCATGCTGGTGGACGCGGAATGATGCGCGTGGCCGTGGTGGGGGCGGGGCATTTCGGCCGGCACCACGTCCGCATCCTGAGCGGGCTCCCCGGGGTCACGCTGGCGGCGGTGTGCGATCGCGACCCCGACCGCCGGCGGGAGATCCGGGAGGAGTACGGGGTCCCCGCGGTGGCGGAGGCGGAGGATCTCCCTCCCGATCTGGACGCGGTGGTGGTGGCGGTCCCCACGGAGTCGCACCTGGCCGTGGCCGGGCCCCTGCTCGAGCGGGGGATTTCCGCCCTCGTGGAGAAGCCCCTGGCCCGCGACGGGAAGGAGGCGGAGGCCCTCTGCGAGGCCGCGGAGCGGGGGGGAGCGGTCCTGGCCGCGGGGCACGTGGAGCGCTTCAACCCCGCCCTCATGGCCGCCCTGCGCCACCGGCTCGAGCCCCGGTTCATCGAGTGCCACCGGGTGGCGCCGTTCAGCTTCCGGTCGGCCGACGTGGGGGTGGTGCTCGACCTCATGATCCACGACCTCGACATCTGCCTGGCGCTGGCCCGGTCGGAGGTGCGGGAGCTCGAGGCCTGCGGCATCCCCGTGCTCGGGCGGCACGAGGACATCGCCAACGCCCGGCTCACCTTCGCGAACGGCTGCGTGGCCAACCTCACGGCGAGCCGGGTGGCCATGAAGACGGAGCGCAAGGTGCGGCTCTTCTGCCCCGACGCCTACCTCTCCCTCGACTACGCGAACCGCACGGGGGTCCTCTACCGCAAGTCTCCGAAACTGACCCCGGAGTACGTGCGGGAGCTCTCCCGGGAGGCGGAGACGATCACCGATCTCCGGGGCCTGGTGTTCGGGAACCTCCTCACCGTGGAACGCCTGTCCATGGAGGACCACGACCAGCTCGAGATGGAGATCCGGGACTTCCTGGACGCCGTCCGGGAGGGGAGGGAGCCCCTGGTGACCGGCCGGGACGGCCTCCGGGCGGTGGAGGTGGCCCTCCGGGTGATGACCGCCATCGGAATGTCGCCGGTCCTGCGGTGATCCGGGGGGCCTGATCCTTTTTTCTTGCCCGGGTGAATCCGCCACCTACCATTGGCGATTTACGTTCGACTTCCCGGCAGAAGACCCCGAAGAAGGCGTTCCCCGCGGGGGGAATCCATGATCCGGAGGTGTCGTCTTGACCATCGTGTCCGTGAAGGATCTGCTCGAGTCCGGAGTCCACTTCGGGCACCGGGTGAGCCGGTGGAACCCGAAGATGAAGCCCTTCATCTTCGGCAAGCGGAACCTGATCCACATCATCGACCTGCGGCAGACCCTGAAAGGGCTCATCCGCGCGCACAACTTCCTGCTCCGGCTCTGCGCGGACGGGAAGGAGGTGCTCTTCGTGGGCACGAAGCGCCAGGCGAAGCCTGTGGTGGAGGCGGCGGCCCGGCGATGCGGCATGCATTACGTCACCGAGCGGTGGCTGGGCGGGACCCTCACGAACTACGAGACGATCACCCGCCGGCTCGAGCGGCTCGAGGAGCTGGAGAAGATGGAGGAGACGGGGGAGACCTCGCTCCTCACCAAGAAGGAACTCGCGCGGTTCCACCGGGAGAAGCGCAAGCTCCTCCGGAACCTCGAGGGCATCCGGCGGATGACGAAGCTGCCCGGCGCGGTGGTCATCATCGATCCGGGCCGGGAGCACATCGCGCTCCGGGAGGCCTACAAGCTCGGCATCCCCTCGATCTGCCTCATCGACACGGACAGTGATCCCGACCTCGTGGACATCCCCATTCCGGGGAACGACGACGCCATGCGTTCCATCCAGGTCATCCTGAACAGCCTGGTGGACGCGGTGCTGGCGGGGACGAAGATCGCCAAGGCGCGGCAGGGGCTGGAGACGAAGAGGCTGGTGGACGAGGAGCGCGAGGCCGTGGCCACGGGCCCCGCGGTGGTGAAGAAGGTGATCGTCCGGAAGGCGGGATCGGGGAGGCCGCCGGTGCGGCGGAAGCCCGCGGAGCCCGCGGCCCCGGCCCCGGAGGCGCCCCCCGCCCCGGCCGCTCCCCCGCCTGCGGAGGCGGCTCCCGTTCCGGAAGCCGGGCCCGCCCCCGAGGCCCCCGCCGCCCCCGCCCCCGAAACGTCCGCCGAGACCCCCGCGC
>JAOZQC010000363.1 GCA_029932425.1 Planctomycetota bacterium
GGGGCAGCTCGAGCTGGCCCAGAAGTACTGGCACGAGGCGCGGGACCTCCTGTACTCGATGATCCAGGAGTCGGACCGCCTCTTCGAGGAGATCGGCGACGAGCGCGTGGAGCGTTTCGCGCCCGTCTACTACGCCTCCACCGGGGTCTGGCAGAAGCTGCTCTCGGACTTCTTCAAGGCCTTGAAGTAGACCTCCGGCGGGAGGAGAGAGTCGCGATTCCGGATGGGAGGCCCGGGGCCGGGCCCTCCGGGAAACCGGGAAAACCTTTGAAACCGCCCGCGCGAGCGCCCTAGGATGCGGGCGAGGAGCGCGCCTTGGACAGCGACTACTACATCCTCTGCCCGCAGCGCCCGGACGACGAGCCGGGGCTGATCACCCACCTGATCTCCACCGATATCTGCCGCCGCCGGCAGGACGAGGGCTTCCACAAGTGCCCGAGGTGCACGCGCTCCGACGTGTGGCGCGCCCAGCACGGGGATCCCGCGGAGGCCCCGGCCTCCCGCCGCCGGTAGGGCCCCGGTTCATTCCCGATCCAGGAACCCGCCCGCCGCGTAGACGTCTCCCTGCTCGTTCGTGAGGACGAGGAGATCCCCCGCGAGGGCCACCGCCTCCGCCTGGAGCGCGAAGAAGGGGACGGTCCGCACCGGCGGCCCCAGGAGATCCCCGGTGTCGAAGCCCGGCTCCCGCCGGAGGCGGCGCGCGGCCCGGCGGGCGATCCGGATCCCGGCGCGGAGGTCGGGGGCGGGCCGATCGAGGATCCGGACCACCCCGGAGAGACCCCGGCGCCCCGCCTCCGCGCGGAGGGCGTCGAAGCGGTCCGCGCGCGCCGCAGCGGCGAGGAGCAACAGCGCCCCCGGGAGGAGGAACCGGAGCCGGCGCGGTCCGGGCGGTCCCCTCCGGGCGGCCGCCCCCGGGATCACCGCCGGCCCATGGCGGCGAGGATCTCCTCGTCGGAGAGGACGTGGTCCGCCTGCTTCGCGGCGCGGAAGATCCGGTCCACGTCCTCGTCCGTGAACTCGATCTTCCGGCTCGTGAGCCAGAAGATGACGTTGGAGCGCCCGCTCATGGGCCCCACCCGGATCGCCTGCTCCCGGCCCACCTCGTCCGCGGGGACCGCGGAGTAGACGCGGTTCGCGAGCCAGCGGTCGTCGAGCCGGAGAGCCTTCACCACCGCCGCGGCATGCACGCCGGTGGCGGTCTCGAAGGCGTCACTCCCCACCACGGGGTAGTTGCGGGGCACGGGGATCCCCACCGCCCGGGAGACGGTGCGGGCGTACTCGAGGAGCTTGGTGAGATCGTTGTCGATGTATCCGAGGAGCTTCATGTTCACGAGGAGCGTGTCCATCGGGCAGTTGCCGCATCGCTCCCCGATGCCGATGGCGGTGGCGTGCAGGCGGTGCGCCCCCGCCTCGTAGGCGGCGATGGCGTTCGCCACGTCCAGCCCCCGGTCGCGGTGCCCGTGCCAGTCGATCTGCACGGCGGCGCCGGTCTCCTCGACCACCCGCTTCACGTGCCGGACGATCGCCCGCGCCCCCGCGGGGACCGCGTGCCCCACGGTGTCCGCGATCACGATGCGGCTCGCCCCGTTCTCGATGGCGCACCGGTAGAGCCGGGTGACGATGTCCGGGTGCGTCCGGGTGGTGTCCTCGGTGACGTACATCACCGGCAGCCCCAGGTCCTTCGCGAACTTCACCGCGGTCTCCGTGGTGCGGAGGAGGAAATCCAGGTCCCAGTTCTCGACGACCTGGCGGATCTGGCTCGAGCCCAGGAAGACCGCGGCCTCGATGGGCATGCCCGCCTCGTTCTGGATGTCCGCGATCGGCTCGATGTCCGCCTTCACCGTGCGCGCCGCGCAGTTCGCGGTGATGGCGAGCCCCGACGCGACGATCTCGCGGGCCAGACGAAGGACGTGATCGTGGGCCACGGGCCCGGCCCCCGGCAACCCCAGGTTGACGGAGTCGATGCCGAGCTCGTTCATGAGGTGCAGGATCTCGATCTTCTGCTCGAGGGTGGGGTTCGTCACCGAGGGCGACTGGAGCCCGTCGCGAAGCGTCTCGTCGTCGAACTCGGGCCGGTGGCCGGGGGCCTCCCGGCCCTCGACCTCGTTCCAGTCGTAGATGAGATCCTCTCGCCTGAAGCCTTCGACCATGGGTCTCCCTGGGGCAGAGCCCGCAACTCCCGAGAAGCGGATAACTTGTACCCGAATCGCGTCGATCGTACATTCGCTTTTTCGACACCGTCACCCCGAAGCCCCCCTCGGTCCACCGGCGGATTCCCGACATGCCACGCGCGGAGCACGACCTCCCGGCCGACGCCCCGGGGAAGGACGAGGCCCGGCCCGTCCGGCCCTTCCCGGGCCCACTCCCCGATCCCCGGCCCCCCCGGGGAGAGAGCGGGGGGGGGCCCGGCCGGAACCGGACCGGGGGCCGGGGGAGGGGGCGGCCGTGATCGTCATGAAGTTCGGCGGGACCTCGCTGGCGGACGCCTCCCGCATCCGGGAGGCGGCGGCCCTCGTGGAGAAGCACCTTCCCGAGCGCCCCGTGGTGGTGGTCTCCGCCCACGCCGGGGTCACGAACCGCCTGATCGAGCTGGCCCGCGAGGCTCTCCGGAGGAGGACCCGCTTCGACGGGATCCGGGCCCGGCACGCCGAGATCCTGTCCGGTCTCGCCCTTCCCGGGGATTTCGTGGACGATCTCCTCGAGGAGCTGGAGTCGCTGCTCACAGGCATCACCCTGGTGCGGGAGCTGACGCCCCGCTCCCTCGACTACGTGCTCTCCTTCGGCGAGCGGATCTCCGCGCGGATCTTCGCCGCCGCCCTCCGGTCCGGCGGCGTCGGAGCCCGCGCGATCCCCGCCTGGGACCTGGGGCTCGTCACGGACAGCGCCTTCGGCGAGGCCCATCCCCTGGAGGAGAGCTACCCCCGCATCCGCCGGTCCCTGGCCCGGGTGCGCGACGTCCCGGTGATCACCGGCTTCATCGCCAAGGACCGGGAGGGGAACATCACCACCCTGGGGCGCTCGGGCTCCGACTACACGGCGGCGCTGGTGGGCGCCGCCGTGGGAGCGGAAGAGGTCCAGATCTGGACCGACGTTCCCGGCGTGATGACGGCCGATCCCCGCATCGTTCCCGAGGCGCGGAGCCTCTCCCGCCTCTCGTTCCGGGAGGCGGGAGAGCTGGCCTACTACGGCGCCCGGGTCATCCATCCCTCCACGATGATCCCCGCCGTCCGCAGCGGAATCCCCATCCGCGTGCTGAACACCGCGGCCCCGGGGCACCCGGGCACGGTCATCCTGGCGGAGCGGGGCGCCGGGGGGCCGTCCGTGAGCTCCATCGCCCACAAGCGGGGCGTGACGCTCATCAACGTGGTCTCCACCCGGATGCTCCTCCAGCACGGTTTCATGGCGAAGCTCTTCGACGTCTTCGCCCGCCACGAGGTGGTGGTGGACATGATCTCCACCTCGGAGATCTCCGTCTCCATCACCACCGACGTGGGCCGGGACCTCACGCCCCTCCGGCGCGAGCTCTCCACCTTCGCCGAGGTCTCCGTGGAGGGCGGGAAGGCGATCGTGTGCCTGGTGGGCGAGGGGATCCGGGCCTCGAAGGACACCGAGACGCTCGTCTTCCGGACCCTCGAGGAAGCGGGAGTCCGGACCCGGATGATCTCCATGGGGGCCACGAGGATCAACCTCTCCTTCCTGGTGGACGAGGCGGACGTGGAGCCCGCCGTCCGCGCCCTCCACCGGGTCTTCTTCGAGAGGGAGGACCCCGGGACATGAGGAGGCTCCCCGGCCCCGCGGTGCTCGCCTTGCTCCTTCTCGGGCTCCCGGGCCCCGCCGCGCCCGGCCCGGAGGCGTCCCCGCCCCGCGTGGTCCGGACCCGGCCCCGGATGCTGCTCACCCCGAAGTCCCTGGCCTCCCTCCGGGAGCGCATCCGCTCGGATCCCGTCTCCCGGGACGCCTTCCGGAGGATGCGGGCCCGGTGCGACGGGATGATGAGGATGCGGCCCGCCCTGGACAACCAGGGGCGCCACTACCTGCCGTCCTTCGCGCTGCTCCACCTCGTCACCGGCGAGGAGCGCTACGCCCGGATGGCCGCGCGATGGCTCCGCCTCCTGGCCGACCGGACCATCGAGAACCCCTGGACCTGCCTGGAGTACATCCCCACCGCCTCCTTCGCCTT
>JAOZQC010000364.1 GCA_029932425.1 Planctomycetota bacterium
GCTCCCCCCACGGCTGGGCGACGGCCTCTACATCTGCGATCCCAAGGGCGGCCAGACCGCGGGGGAGACCTTCAGCTTCGGCGCCCAGCGGGGGTACGTGGTGCGAAACGGGAAGGTGGGAGGCATGCTCCGGGACCTCAACATCTCCGGCAACCTCTTCCGGACCCTCCGGGACATCGAGGCCGTGGGAGACGACCTCGCGCTGTCGGAGGTGGGAGGGTGCGGCAAGGGCCAGCTCAACCCGAGGTCGTGCAACGGGGGACCCCACATCCTGGTGCGGAACCTCGTGGTGGGAGGTGCATGATGGAGAGGCTGCTCGAACTCGCCCGGGCCGCCGCCGACCAGGCCGAGGTGTATGCCGTCTCCGAGAGGCAAGACGAGGTCACGTTCGCGGACGCCAAGCTCCACGACATCGAGGGGGCCCGGCTCTCCGGGGTGAGCCTGAGGATCCTAAGGGCCGGGCGGCTCGGCACCGCCTGGACCCGGAACCTCGACGATCCCGGGCTCCTCGTGGAGAACGCCCTCGCGTCCCTGGCGGGCGGCGTCCCCGCGGACTTCGACCTGCCGGAGACCACCGGCCTGCCCGCCCTCGAGACCGCCGACGAGCGCCTGGATGATCTTTCCTCGGAGGCGATCGCCGGCGAGTGCGACCGCGTGGCGGGACGTCTGAAGGAGGAGACCGGCGGCGAGGTGTGGGTCTCCGGGGTGAAGTCCCGCCGTCGCGTACGCATCCTGAACACCCGGGGGACCGATCTCACCGCGGACACCACGGATTTCTCGATCCGGGCCGGGGTACGGCTGCCCGGGCGCTCCGCGGGCGTCATTCGGCGGCACCGGGCCCGGGCGTTCTCTCCCATGCCGGAGGAGACCATCGCGGAGATCCTCGGTTTCTACTCCGCCCTGGCGAAGGAGGCGAGGGTACCGGCCGGCCCGATGAAGGTGCTCTTCCTCCCGAACTCCGCCTTCACCCTCGTCTGGCGGGTTCTCTCGGGCTTGAGCGCCCGGAGCGTCCACCAGGGGACGAGCCCCATCGCCGCGCGGGTGGGGGAGCGGATCCTCGACCCGGAGATCACGATCCTCGACGACCCGCGGCATCCCGACGAGGCCGGGGCCAGACCGTTCGACGACGAGGGGGTCGCGTGCGACCGCACCACCTTCATCGAGGCCGGCGTCCTGCGCGGCTTCTTCACCGATCTCGCCTATGCGGAGAAGCTCGGGATCGAGCCCACGGGCCACGGGTACCGGACCGCCATGTTCGGCGGGGACGCGGTGAGCCTGAAGCCCCACCCCGCCGTGCCGCACCTCACGTTCGCGCCGGGCCGCCGCTCCTACCGCGAGCTCGTGGAGAGCATGGATCGCGGGATCATCCTCGAGTTCGTGCTCGGCGCGCACAGCGGGAACATCGCGAACGGCGACTACTCCGTGGGCGTCTCCTCGGGGCTCTACGTGGAGAACGGGGAGATCGTGGGGCGGGTGGCGGACACCATGGTTTCCGGCAACGCCTGGGAGACCCTGTCCCACGTGATCGGGGTGGAGGACCGGGTGCGGCCGGGTTTCGGCGGCCGGATGCCCGCCATCCTCTGCGACGGCGTCAGCGTGTCGGGTCGATAGCCTCGGATCGGCCGCGGGCCGGTCAATCCAGGGGCGGCGCTTTCTTTCGCACGAGCCAGCCGTCCGCCGAGAGCCATCCCCCTCCCTGGAGGAGGAGCGCCGCGCAGGAGAAGAGGAGGAGGGCCGCGAACTCGAACCCCCCCGTCCGGGCGTCGAAGCCGTGGGCCCAGTGGACCTTCACCACCGCCACGCCCATGGCGAACCCGAGGGCCAGCGCCGCGTACCGGGTGAAGAGGCCGAGGACCAGGCAGGCCCCCCCTCCGAGCTCCGTGAAGGCCAGCACGTAGCCCCAGAAGTCGGCGGAAAAGCCCGCGGCGTGGGCGGCGCCCACGGCGCCCTGGATCGCTTCCCGGAACCCCACGTCGCCCAGGAGACCCACCTTGTGGGCCCCGTGGTAGAGGAAGATCGCTCCCACGGCCAGGCGGAGGAGCAAGGGGCCGGCCGGTTTGAGCGGCCGGAAGATCGCGCCGAGAATCATGGTCGCCTCCTTCCCATGCCGCCAGCGTAACGGATTCCCACCGGGCCGCCAGCACGGCCCGGGATTCGGGGAGCGGCAAATCTCCCGGGGTGGGGGGGAGATTCCGCGCGCCTCCCGGTTCGCTCCCTCTCCTCCGGCGGCTCCGTTCGGGCGGAATCCCCGCCGGGACCCGGTCCGGGGGGCACGTCCGGATCTCCTCCCGGGACCGGCCCGCGAGTTGCTATCGTGGCCGCGATTGGATCCTGTCGTGCATGCCGTTCAGCGGAGAACTCACTCATGAGCGGGTTTCTGGGTACGAACTTCCCCATCCTCTCCGTGGAGAAGCTGGGGGACGATCTCAGGTCGTACTGGATCGAGGCGCCCGACATCGTGCGGGCCTTCGGTCCCGGGCAGTTCGTCATCGTCCGGCTGGACGAGGACGGGGAGCGCATCCCCCTCACCGTGGTGGACGTGGATCGGGAGCGGGGCGCGCTCCGGCTCATCGTGCAGGCCGTGGGCCGCACCACGGACCAGATGGCGCTGCTCCAGGCGGGGGACACGATCCTGGACGTGTTCGGGCCCCTGGGGCAGGCCATCCCCATCGAGAAGAGCGAGCGCCCCTACGTGATCGTGGGGGGCGGGGTGGGGATCGCGCCCGTCTACCCCAAGGCGAAGGCCCTGAAGGAGGTGGGGAACCGCCTGATCTCCATCATCGGGGCGCGCACGAAGGAACTCCTCATGCTGGAGGAGGAGATGCGGGCCGTCTCCGACGAGTTCATCGTGGTCACCGACGACGGGTCACACGGGAGGAAGGCCCTCGTCACGGAACCCCTCGCCGAGGTGCTCGAGAGGGAGGGGGAGGTGGCGGAGGTCATCGCGGTGGGGCCGCCGGTGATGATGAAGTTCTGCTCGAAGGTGGCGGTGGAGCACGGGGCGCCGATCCTCGTGTCCCTGAACCCGATCATGATCGACGGCACGGGGATGTGCGGCGGCTGCCGGGTGACGGTGGGCTCCGCCACGCGCTTCGCCTGCGTGGACGGCCCCTGCTTCGACGGGTCGGAGATCGACTGGGACGAGATGATCACCCGGCTCAAGACCTACGAGGAAGAGGAGCGGATCGCCCGGGAGCACTGGTGTCGACTCCGGGGCGTCCCGGCGGCGGGGAAGTGAGGGAGGACGTTTCGTGACCGATCCGGAGAAGAACGAGGCGCCGGCGGCCCCCGCGGGGGGGGAGCCCGAAGGCGGAAAGCGGAAGAAGCGGAAGGGGCCGCGGGAGAAGAAGGCCGTCCCCATGCCCGAGCAGGCGCCGGGCGAGCGGATCCGGAACTTCAACGAGGTCCCTTTCGGGTATACCCCCGAGCAGGCGCTGAAGGAGGCCGATCGCTGCTACCTCTGCAAGGGGGACCGGGCGAAGTGCATCCCCCGCTGCCCGGTGGGGGTGAACATCCCGAAGTTCGTGAGCGAGGTGCTCGAGGGCGACTTCCAGGCGGCCATCGAGACGATCATGGAGGACAATCTCCTGCCCGCGATCTGCGGCCGCGTCTGCCCCCAGGAGGAGCAGTGCCAGATGGAGTGCATCGGGGGCAAGCACGGCGACCCGCTCTCGGTGGGCCGGCTGGAGCGTTTCGTGGCCGACTGGTACGCGGAGCACGGGGAGAAGCCCGAGCCGCGCACTCCGCCCCCCGGCGCCCAGAAGGTGGCGGTGGTGGGCTCGGGGCCGGCGGGCCTCACCTGCGCCGCCGATCTGGCGAAGGCGGGCTACGACGTGACGATCTTCGAGGCCCTGCACCGGCCGGGCGGTGTCCTGGTGTACGGCATCCCGGAGTTCCGGCTTCCCAAGCGGATCATCGACCGGGAGGTGGAGAACATCAAGCGGCTGGGGGTGAAGATCTACCTGAACGCCCTCGTGGGGAAGCTCTTCACCATCGACTCCCTCCGGAACGAGCACGGGTTCGAGGCGGTGTTCATCGGCACCGGGGCGGGCCTCCCCTACATGATGAACATCCCCGGGAAGAACCTGAAGGGCGTCTACACCGCGAACGAGTTCCTCACGCGTGTGAACCTGATGCGCTCCTACGAATTCCCGAAGACTGCCACGCCCCTGAAGGTCGG
>JAOZQC010000365.1 GCA_029932425.1 Planctomycetota bacterium
GGTCCTGGCCGTGGCCCGGGCCACGGAGGCGGACGTGGAGGAGATCGAGGTCCTGGCCGGGAGCGAGTACCGCTACCACGACCGGGACTCCTACCTGGACTTCCTGGGCCAGAACCTCGAGTTCCACGTCCGCCTGTCCGCCCTCTCGGGCAACGCGCGGCTCACGAAGGTGCTCGGGGATCTCATCGAGAGCATGCAGCGCTTCTTCTTCCTGGGCCTCGAACTCGGCGATTTCGGCCCCGAGATGAGGCGGGAGCACGAGGCCCTGGCCGGGTTCCTCCGGAAGCGGGACCGGGACCGGGCCGTGGAATGCCTGCGCGGACAGATCGAGCGGTCCCGGGAGCGGATCCTCACCGCCCTCCTGAAGGAACGGGCCGATCTGCCGGTGATGTGAAGGGACGACCGAGACCACGGATGACCGACATGACGGACGACCACGTGTACCTGGACAACGCGGCGACCACCTTCCCCAAGCCCCCCGAGGTGATCGACTTCATGACGGAGTTCTACCGGGCGCGCGGGGTGAACCCCGGCCGCACCGGCTTCGACCTGGCCGTGGAGGCGGAGCAGACGATCCGCGGCGCCCGCGAGGCGCTCACCGCCTTCTTCGGCGGCACGGACGCGAACCGCCTGGTCTTCGGGTACAACGTCACGGACGCTCTGAATCTCCTCCTCTCGAGCGTCCTCGAGCCCGGGGACCACGCCGTGTCCACCCGGCTGGAGCACAACTCCGTCCTCCGCCCCCTCTACTACCTGGAGAAGCACCGGGGCGTGGAGGTGGACCTCGTTCCCTTCGACGAGCGAGGCTACGTCCACCCGGAGGACATCGAGGCCCGGCTCAAGGAGAACACGAAGCTCGTGGTGGTCATCCACGGCTCCAACGTCATCGGCACCATCCAGCCCGTGGCGGAGATCGGAGCGATCTGCCGGGAGCGGGGGATCCTGTTCGCCGTGGACACCGCCCAGACCGCGGGGGTGGTCCCCATCCACGCGGGGGAGATGCGGATCGACGTCGTCTGCTTCACCGGGCACAAGTCGCTCATGGGCCCCACGGGCACCGGGGGGATGTACGTGGCGGAGCACGTGGACGTCTGGCCGTCCCGCGCCGGAGGCACGGGGGTGAAGAGCGCCCTCAAGGAGCAGGTCTCCGAGTACCCCTGGCGCATGGAGTTCGGGACGATGAATACCATGGGGATCGCGGGCCTCCTCGCGGGGCAGCAGTGGATCGCGGCCCACGGGGGCGTGGAGAAGATCTACGAGTACGAGATGGGCCTGGCCCGGCGCCTCCGGGACGGCCTGGCGGAGATCGAGAACGTCACCCTCTACTGCGCGGACCTGGACCTCCCCCACCTCCCCGTGATCGCATTCAACGTGGACGGCATGGACGCCTCGCAGACCGGGACCCTTCTCGACGTGGAGCACGACGTGATCACGCGAACGGGCCTCCACTGCGCCCCCCTCGTCCACGAGGGCATCGGCACCTTCGAGAAGCACGGCTCCGTCCGCTTCTCCGTGGGGCCCTTCAACACCGTGGCGCACATCGACCGCGCCGTCGAGGCCGTCCGCGACATCGCGGCCTACGCCGGGGAAAACGGCATGGGCTGAGAAGAGCCCGGTTCCCGCCGACATTCCCCGTGCCGAGACGGCCCCGGGATTCCATGATGGAGGCGCCGCCCGGCGGCGAGAGGAGGCGTCCATGGACCCCCGGATCCGGAAGCTCGAGTACTACTGCACCACGGTCCGCGACACCCCCGGGGAGGGGTACCGGGTGCTGGCCCACCTGGCCTCGGCGGAGGTGAACCTCCTCGCCTTCGAGGCCACCCCCATGGGTCCCGTGTACGCCCGGCTGGCCCTCTTCCCGGAGGACGTGGAGCGCCTGGCCGCCGCCGCCCAGAAGCTCGGCCTGGTCCTGGACGGACCGCATCCCGCCCTCCTGGTGCAGGGCGACGACCGGCTCGGGGCCCTGGCCGACATCCACGGGAAGCTCCACGACGCGGGGGTGAACGTCTACGGGGCCACGGGGGTCACGGACGGGAAGGGGGCCTTCGGGTACATCCTCCACGTGCGCCCCTCCGAGTTCGAGCAGGCGGCCCGGGCGCTGGGGGCGGAAACGTAGACACGTCCGGAGCGCGGCTCTACTTCGGGGTGCCCACGCGCAGGATGGCTTCCCGGAGTTCGGCCTCGTCCCGCGCGCGCATCTCGAGGTACTTCCGGTAGGCGGCATCCAGGTCCGCATCCATCCCCTTCTTCCAGAGCCACACCGAACCGTCCCGCACCACGTACCCGAGAACGTCCTTCCCGCGATCCGGCTGCTCCCGCTGCAGCGCGTCCGCCGCCGCCCACGCCCTCCGGAAGATCCGCACCTCGAGCTTCCTCCGCTCCACGTGGCGCTCCCCCAACCACTTGACGAGGTCCGCGACCTTCTCCGGCTCGGCCTCGATCCCCCGCCGCACGAGCTCCCCGAGCACGCGGATGCGCGGGGGCAGGAGCATCCCGACCCGGGCTCCGGACGAGGCATGGAAGAGACCCCGGTCGTTGCGAACGCCCGCCATGGCGTACTCGAGCATGGCGTCCCCCACCGCGAAGCAGGACAGGGTCTTCTTCAGTCTCGCCTTCTCCTCCGCCGTCAGTACCGGGGCCTCGCCGATCTTCCCCCCATCGCGGAAGAGCTCGTAGAGGAGCAGCTCGGGGGCTCCCGGTCGATACCCCTCCCGGGCGCTCGCCGCCGCTCCCGGGGACGCGGCGGGGTTCTTGCCGGTCGATGAGGGCGCACTCCTTCCCTGCGTCCCGCCGCCGGCCGGGGTGACCGCACGGGTTCTCCTCTCCGCGGAGCGCGCTCTTGCCGTGTTCCCGGACCGGGACCTCTCCCCCCGGGGCCGCATCAAGCCCCAGGCCGCCGCGGCCCCCACGATCAGCCCCAGCGCGAACGCCGGGATCAGGATCTCACGTGTTCTCAGCGGTCGCACCATCCCCCCGATCCCCCCCCGGCTCTTCGCGGACCAGGACGGCGACGGCCAAACCCGCGAGGGCCGCGCCGACGAGAAGCTTCGCGGAAACTCCCGCCAGGACCAAGCGCGGAGCGCAGGGTAGTAACCTCTTCATCCGTCGCTTCCCGCCAGGCGTCGCTCCAACTCCGTCTCCGTGCGTTCGTCGAAGCGATCAAGGTCCATGAGGAGCTTGTCCAGGTCCGGATCCATCCCCCACGGGACGAGCACGATCCCTTTCACGTCGATGCGGTAGGCGGAGATGCCTTGCAGGCCCAGCCGGGCGAGGCGGCCCCTCTCGAGCGCGCGCGGCAGCGACGCCTGGAGCTTCGTCAGGTGGTCCCTGGCCTTCCTCCATCGGGCCGCCCACCACTTGCCGAGAGACTTCAGATCGCCATCCGCGATCTCTCGACCCATCACCCCAGCGTGAATGCGCACGTCATCCTCGGGCATCGGCCTGAACACGTTCTGCAGGCCGCGAATACAGCCGGAAAGAGCGCGGTACCGGTAGCCGAGAGCCTGGACAGTGAAACTTCGATTATGCCTTACGAGGCGGCCGAGCGGATCATTGCTGAACAGAGTGCAATCGTGGTTGCTCCGTGTATCTGTCGTAAAGAGCAGAAAATGGTGGGTGCCGGCTGTGATGCGCCGGAGGAAGCATGTTTTATTTTCGGTTCAGCCTCAAGTTTTTACAAGGATAATGGTCTGGGTCGGGAGGTCTCTCAAGGTGAGGCTCTAGAACTGCTGCAGGCAGGTCTCGATGCCGGCCTCGTATTACAGCCAAGTAACTCCCAGAAACCGATTAACATCTGTATGTGCTGCGGCTGCTGCTGCCAGGTTCTGAAAAACCTGAAAAAAATGCCGCATCCGGCGCAGATGATCAGTGCCAACTATTATGCTGAGGTTAATGCCGACAATTGTGTTGCCTGCGGCGATTGTGCCGAGCGTTGTCATATGGAAGCAATTACGGTTGCGAGTGTGGCTGAAGTTGACCTTAACCGTTGTATCGGCTGCGGGGTCTGTGTGCCGGTGTGTGATTACGAAGCCTTATGCATAAGGCAGAAAGATCCGGCGGCGCAGACTCTGCCGCCGGAGACCATGGTCAAAACTTTTATGCAGATGGCGCACGAACGCGGAAAAATTTGATTTCTTGACAGATGTCGGGTGATCGTTTATA
>JAOZQC010000018.1:0-6313 GCA_029932425.1 Planctomycetota bacterium
GAGGGCCTCCAGGCTCGAGACGCAGCCCTCCAGCGTGGCCTTGGCCTCGGCGAGATCCGCCGCCTCGAGCTGCGCGAGCGCGTGCTTCTCGCAGTCGATCACGCTCTGGAGATCCGCGAGGAGGACCTCCTCCGCGGGCCCCACGAAGGCGTTGCGGGTGATGACGGTGCCGAGGGCCAGGAAGCCCTTGGGGGGGAGGTTGTTGACTCCCGCCCCCGGCACGAACTCCCGGGGGACGGAGTCGAGGGGGAACATGTCCACGTGGATCCAATCGGTCGCGCCCTCGGGCAGGCAGGAGACACTCACCGCTTGATCCACCACGTCCACCGCCAGACGCACGGAGTTCCCCGTGACCGGAACGCTCTTTCCCGTGCCGTTCTTGCTGTAGGCGAAAACGTTCAGGTTGCCGGGGGAGGCGTACTGCACGCCGGCCCCGTAGAAGTAGCTGGGGACGGTTCCCGGATTGAACGGCGCATCCAGCTCGGCGGCGCCGAAAGCCCTGGAGCCGACGAGGTCGCTCGAACGGCCGGGATCGAACAGGAACTCAACCTCGATGCCCCCCGTCTCGTTCCGGATCATCCCCGGGAACTGGATGTACCCGAACCCTCCATCCTCCTTCCCGGTGAAGGCGAGGACCCTCTCCCCCGTGTCCCACCAGGAGTGTCGGACGATCAATTTCACATCCATGCGCAGGCCGTACCTCTTCCCGGGCTTCTTACCCTTGGCTCGCCAGTCGAACTTCGTCTCCCGGGAGAATTTCCCCCCCGTGTGGTTCGCCGACGACGGGATCGCGAAGAGAAGGACCAGGAAGAGGCCGAGGATCTCGAGGGTTCGCCGCATCGCATCCTCCTTCCGGGAAGCCCTACCCCGAAACCAGCATAGGATCCGGGCGAGGAGATGCAAGTCTGGACCCGGCCCCCGGAGTCTCCTACCGCGGCAGGCGCGAGAGGAGCTCCCGCGCGGCCGCCAGGTCGGGCTTCAGCGCGAGCGCGCGCCGGCAGTGCCGCCGCGCCTCCTCCACGCGGTCCCGGCGGGCGGCCAGCTCCGCCAGGGCCAGGTGGGCGAAGGGATTCGAGGGGGCCGCCTTCTCGAGACGCCGGGCCACCGCCTCCGCCTCCTCGTACCGGCCTCGTCTCGTATGGTCCTCCAGGAGATGGATGAGGGCGCCGGGATGGTCCGGCGACGCCTCGAGCACTTTCCGGAGCTCCGCCCGGCCCTCCTCCCCGCGCCCGGCCGTGAGGAGCGCCGCCCCCAGCCGCGTGCGCACCTCGGGATCGTCCCGGGTCCGGAGGGCGGCACGGAATTCCTCCGCCGCCTCGTCGTACCTTCCCCGGCTCACCAGGAGGTCCGCGAGCATGCCGTGGAGGATCGGCTCCCCGGGCGCTTCCCGGATCGCCCCGCGGAGCGTCTCCTCCGCCTTCCCGGCCCGGTACACGAGGAGGAGGTTCTTCACCACCCGGCCCATGCACTCCGCCAGGAGCTTGCCGATCCTCCGGTTCCGGGGATCCCGGCGGCGGTTCGCGAGGAGCGCGGGGACGGCCTTCTCGGGATGTCCCTGGTCCAGGTGGAACTCGGCGAGCTTGGCCACGGAGTCCGGATCACCCGGATTGTGGGAGGCGGCGAGGGCGAGAAGCCTCTCCTCCCACTCCAGGTTGCCCGCCTCCTTCGCCAGCGTCGCCTGCTTCAGGAGGACGGAGCTCGCGTGGGAGAGCAGGGTCAGTTCGTCCACGAGGGGATCGGCGGGAGGGGAGTACCGGGGGCACCGCACCGCGGCGGCGAGCTGCCGCTTCGCCTCCTCGGGGTCCCCGAGCCTCTCGACCACGTTCCCGAGGAGGCGGTGGGCCAGTCCGAAGCGGGGCGCCGAGCGCACGACCCCCCAGAGGAGGTCCCGCGCTTCTCGGAGTCGGCCCCCGTTCATGAGGATCCGCGCCCGGGCCGCCGCGGCGTGCGCCGCCACGGGGATCCTCCGGCTCGGCCGGCCGCGGGCGGGATCGCCGTCCTCCGCCGTGATCTCCTCCGCCTTCACGAAGGCCGCCGCCGCCCCCTCGAAGTCGGCAGCCTTGTACCGGGCGTCCCCCAGCCGGTACCAGGCGAGGGCGTGCCGGGGGGCGATCCGCACGACCCGTTCCAGCAGCCGGACCACGGGCGTGACCTCTCCGCGTTCCGCGAGGAGGAGGGCGCGGAGGTAGGGCCAGCGCTCATCGCCGCCGTCGAGCTCCTCCGCCCGCCGGTAGCAGGCCCGCGCCCGGCCGTAGAAGAGGTTCGCGTGGTACACCATGCCCAGCCGGCCCACCGCCCCCGCGGACCAGGGCCGGGCCCGGGCCGCACCGTCCGCCCTCGCCACCTCCTCCGCCAGGGCGGGGGAGAGCTTTCCGGGGTCCGGGGGGCGCGGGAGGCGGGCGGCCCCCGCACTCCGGATCCAGGCGGACACGCCGACCCAGGTTCCGGCCCCCAGGAGGAGCGCCGCCCCCAGGAGGAACCCGAGACGCCGGGGGCCCGGACGCCGCGCCACTACCTCTTCTCCTTCCCGCCGTTCTTCCCGGGCCATCGGCTCAGCCAGAGGGTGATCCGGGCCACCCGGTCGTACGGCGGAAAGACGTGCATGCCCCCCGTCACGAAGTCCAGGTCGCCGTCTCCGTCGAAGTCCCCGCTGTCCAGGGCCAGGAGGTGCGTGGGGGCGCTCGCGAGGTCCCGGCGGGCGAAGCGCATCGTCCCGTCGTTCTCGAGCCAGATCATGCTCTTGGCCTCCGGGTCGGTCCAGAGGTTGAAGCAGCTCGTGACGAGGAGGTCGAGGTCCCCGTCCCCGTCCACGTCCGCCGGCCGGCAGCTCGTGGCGCCCCGGTAGTCGGCGATGCGGAGGAACGTGAAGCGGAAGCCTCCCTCGTTCCGGAGCCATTGCACGCCGTGCCACGGGCGCGGCCGGGGAGGGATGTAGTCGAAGGCGTCGCCGTTCACGTAGAGGATGTCCGGGTCGCCGTCCCGGTCGAAATCGGAGATCGTGATGCCGCTCGATCCGAAATCCTCGTTGCTGGAGCCGTAGACCAGGTGCGGCGTGAAGCGGCCCCGCCCGTCGTTCTCGAAGACGTAGATCTCCTCCCACTCCTGGCTCACCAGCGTGACCAGGTCGAGGTCCCCGTCGCCGTCCATGTCCACCACCGCGCAGTGGATGGGCCCGGAGCGGGTCTGGAGCATGTGGCTCTCGAACTCGAAGTCCCCCTGGTTCTCCATCCACCGGGTTTCACCGTCGTCGTACCCGAACTGGGCGACCCCGAGATCGAGATCGCCGTCCCCGTCCAGGTCCCCCGCTTCCACGTCCGAGACCCGGGCGATCTTCTCGATGATCTTCCGGTTCGTGAACTTCATGGCGCCGTCGTTCTCGAGGATCACCACGGAGCCGATCCGGTCGTTGTTCGGAGGGAGGATCCCCAGGCTGGCCACCAGGAGGTCCAGGTCCCCGTCCCCGTCCACGTCCGCGGCCGCGGCATGGGCCGGCGCCGCCACCGGCTCCCCCAGGGGGTGCTCCTCAAAGGTCCCCCGCGGGGCCTGCCGGATCCAGCTCACCCGGTTCGTCTGGGCATCGCACACCACCACGTCGAGGAGCCCGTCCCGGTCCAGGTCCACGGCCAGGACGTGGGTGACCAGGGGCCAGTGCCCGGTCCCGCGGCCCGCGGGATCGCCGATGGGCCGGGGTGAGAGGAAGTCGATCTTCGGCCTCCGGGGCAGCGAGAAGTCCGGCGCGTCCTCCAGGCCCGTCCGGCGGGGACCGGCCCGGGTGACGAGCATCCGGACCGCCTCCCCGAACGAGAGGCCCGTGCGGTGGGCGTGGTAGGCCACGACCCCCGCGGGGATCGCCACCAGGACCAGGATGACGAGGATCGCGGCGGTGAGACGCGTCCGTGCTCGGCTCTTCTTCAAGGGGATCTCCCGGTTCAGTTGGTGAAGAATACGAGGAGCCACGCGGAGACCGCCAGAAGCGCGAGGGAGAGGGGCGCCGCCCCCCGCACCGCGGCCCGGTCGTCTCCCGCGAGCTCCCGCCACGCCCGGTGGGCGTGGCGGAGGGCGAGCGCCGCCCCCGCCAGGACGGCCGCCGCCTGCAGGAGAGGGATGCCCGCCGGCCAGATCTGGCGCCAGGGGGTGTTCGCGGCGCCGAGGAGGTTCCATCCCCACCCGAAGGGGTCGGAGAGGGACTGCACCACGAAGGTGAAGTTCACGAGGAGCATGGGGATGACGAAGGCGATCCAGACGAAGAGCCCCAGCGGGACGAGGGCCCCCGCGCAGGCCCGGAAGGCCGATCCGGGCGCCGCCTCGAGGCCGGCCAGACGGCGCCCGGCCCGGGAGATCCCGTAGACCAGGGCGGGGACGGCGGCGAGGGCGGCCGTCCAGAGGACCGCCGACCAGGCCGCGAAGCCCGCCCAGTTCCCCTTGTCGAGGATGTTCACTAGGTCCCGCACTCCGGCCCAGGGGCCGAGATAGAGCACGCAGTAGGCCACGGCGAGCACGAACATCACGATGGAGAGCCAGGCCTCGCCCGCGTCGCGGACCCCTCGTTCGGCGGCGAACGGCCTCCAGTAGAGCCCCACGTTGTCGGAGGGGCACGTCTTCACGCACTCCAGGCAGAGGCCGCAGTCGTTGTTCTCCCGGATCTCCTCCACGCAGAGCCCGTACGGGCAGCCGTACCCCCGGGAGTTCCCGGCGAGGCAGGGCTTCGCGCGGCAGCGGGCGCAGACCTCGGCGCTCCGCCGGCGGAGGGCGAGCTTCCCGGTGGTCCCGTAGAGACCCACGAAGGCGTGGATGGGGCAGAGGAACCGGCAGAAGGCCCGGCGCTCGAAGACGAGGGCGAGCGCGGCGGAGAGGAGCACCAGGCCCGCGAGGACCCAGCCCGTGACCCGGGGCACGGCCACCAGGGCCGCGGTGAAGGTCCCGAGGACGAGGAAGGCGAGGGTCCGGGGCCAGGCGTGGTCGAGGAACCGCGGCCAGGGGAGACCGAGCCCGAGAGCCGGGCGGCCCCGGCCGCGCGCCCGCTGGAGCGATTCGCCGAGCAGGGGAAGAGGGCACACCAGGCACCAGACGCGGCCTCCCAGGGGGGTGAACACCACCACGAGGAGGAAGAGCCACACCACCCAGAGGAGCATCACCCCGAGGTTCCGGCCGGACATCTGGGTGCCGAAGAGGGTGGTGAGGATCACCACGTAGAGGAGGACCGCGGCGGGGACCACGAGCAGGAGCTGGGCGCCGGGGCGGCGGGCGAAGCGCAGGAGCCGGGGCCACCGCGCGAAGAGGTCCGTGGCCCCGGGGGGGGAGGAAGGCGGAAGGCCCGAGGAGCGGCGCCGGCGGAGGCGGAGCAGACCCACCGTGGGAATCCCCAGGAGGAGCCCGAGAGCGGCGGCGAGGAGGCGGTTGGGCCCGATCACCAGGGCCCCCTGCTCGAAGGCGTGCATCGGCCCGCACCACACGTGGCAGCGGTAGTCGAAGCGGGAGTAGAGAGGGGAGAGAAGGCCGGGCGGGTCCGCGGTGAAGACGACCTCCCGGACCCTCCGGGAGCCGGCGTTCGGGTGGAGGGCGGAGAGGAGATCCACCTCGTCCCCGCCCGGGAGGATCTTGGCGTCGAGATCGAACTCCTGCAGGAAGAAGCTGTGGGCGGTGTCCCGGGAGGAGAAGGTGAGGTGCACCCGGTCCCCCCGGTTCACCCGGATGACCCCCGGCTCCTTCCCGTAACGGAAGGACTCCACGTGGAAGTACCGGTCGCGCGGGGGCGCGGCGGTGAACCCCACCGCGACCGCCGGCACCGCGGCGAAGAGGAGGAGCAGGAGAAGGTCGAGAACGACCTCGCGCCCGCGGTTCCGCTCCAGGCCCATGGCCCCAGGGTAAGTTACATACGGAGGCGGGAGTAATTTGTAACCTTCGCCCGCCGCTCCGCCGCCCGCGCCCCTACTCCGTCACGAAGCGGCGCAGCTCCGGTTTCCAGGTGAGCCGGTCCCCGTATCGTTCCCACCCATCCCGGTCTCGGGCCCGGGCCCTGGCGGCGTCCGCCCCCTCGCCCGGTAGCCGAGGCCCGTCACGGCGTCCAGGGCCTCACCGGCCCCGGAGACGATCCAGGCATCAGGGCCTGTCGATCCCGGGGAGCGGATGAGGAGCGGAATTCCGCGCTCCTCCCGAGCCGGGCCTGGACCTCGCCGCAGAGGGAGTCCTTGCGGGGCTCGTTCACCGGCATGTCGGCAGGGGCGGCGGCGATCTCGAGGAGGGCGGGGACGGCTTCCGTCGCCTGCCGGAGGACGAGGATGCGGACGGCCGCCCTGCGCGCCGCGGGCTCGAG